>OMIR01000068.1 GCA_900299125.1 Nitrosopumilales archaeon
ATTTTTAGAATTGATGCAAAATCATTATCAACACAATACTCATCATAGACCAGTGCTTTCAACATTATTTTTAAAAATACTCGGTATGTATTTTTTTTGAAAGCCTAATTGCGTGATTTCCCAGATTATGAATAAAGGTGGACCGGGTGGGATTCGAACCCACGACCCTTGCGGGATTTTAAAATCCATACGCAGTGTGAGTGCGTCATCCTAACCAACTAGACTACCGGTCCAAATTGCAACAAAATTTTGAGATATTTAGTCGTTAGAATAATCATATAGAGGAATATTCACTACAGAATAATGTACAGACAGGACAAATGGAATCTAGATGAACTTGCTTCAGATCATAAAAGTCCGGAATTTACTAAACAAATCGGAAAACTGGAAATAAAGGTAAAAAACTTTGAAAAATTAAAATCGAATCTAAAACCTTCAATTTCATCAAAAGAGTTCTTTAGAATTATCGGCAATATTGAAGATCTTACAGAAGATGCAAGCAAAATAGGCGGATACGCATCATTACTATATTCAGCAGATACTCAATCAGATGAAGCAACATCACTTTTGACTAGAATGTCCAAATTAGGTTCTGAAATTGAAAACAAGACCCTGTGTTTTGATTTATGGTGGAAACGAAAAATAGATGAAAAAAATGCAAATAGGTTGATCAAGGATGCAGGAAACCTGGAAGAGTTTCTCAAACATAAAAGAATCTTGGCAAAATATTCTCTATCAGAACCTGAAGAAAAGATCATCAATACTTTGGATGTAACAGGTTCTACCGCACTAGTAAAATTATATGACAAGATTACTAACGCATTTGAATACATTATCACAATAAACGGTAAAAAGAAAAAAATGACACGAGAGCAGATCAGTGTTCTTGTTCGAAGTACGAATCCAAATTTGAGAAAAACTGCATATCAAACACTTTTGGGAAAATTTCACCAAAACAAAGGAGTTCTTGGGGAAATATATCAAAATCTTGTTCTGAATTGGAAGGACGAAGGAATTGAAATAAGAAAATATTCCTCACCGATATCAATTAGAAATATCGGAAATGATGTTGACGATAAAACTATAGATTCACTACTGGATGTTTGCAAAAAGAATTCTAGTGTTTTTTATGAATTTTTTGCATTCAAAGCAAAATCCCTTGGACTGAAAAAACTCCGTAGGTATGACTTGTATGCACCAAGTGCAAAAAAATTCAAGGAAAAAGATTACACCTACGAAAAGGCTGTAACTCTTGTACTTGAATCACTGAACAAATTTAGTCCAACTTTATCAGAATACGCAAAACGAGTATTTTCACAAAATCATATAGATTCACAAATTAGGCCTGGAAAACGAGATGGTGCATTCTGCAGTACAGTCTCACCGAAAATCACCCCTTATGTTTTGGTAAATTATGCGGGAAAATCAAAGGATGTGTTTACTTTGGCACACGAATTAGGCCATGCAGTACACAGCCAAGCAGCCTCCAATCAATCCATCCTAGTTTCAGAAGCCCCACTTCCATTGGCTGAAACCGCCTCAACTTTTTCAGAATTGTTATTGTATGATAACATTGCAGACTCTATGGAAGATACTGAAAGGGCTGCCATACTTTCTGAAAAAATCGACGATATTTATGCGACTATTATGCGCCAAGCATTTTTTACAATATTTGAAATCGATGCTCATAGACAAATTGCCGATGGTACCACAGTTGAAGGAATATCAAAGACGTATCTTAATAATTTAAAATCACAATTTGGAAATTCTATAGAACTATCCGATGACTTTGCGCTGGAATGGTCATGTATTCCCCACTTTTACCATACGCCGTTTTATTGTTATGCGTATTCATTTGGAAATCTTTTATCTTTATCGCTTTTCCAGATGTATCAACGTGAAGGAAGAAAATTTGAAAAAACATATCTTGAGATACTAGCTGCTGGTGGTTCTAAAAAGCCAGAGACACTCTTAAACGAATACGGAATTAACATATCTTCCACCAAATTTTGGCAAGACGGGTTTGATTATATCAAATCACAAGTTAAAGAATTAAGAAAGTTATAATTGAAATGGGGCTGGCAGCCTTTACGCACTGGCTGCCAGTCATATTTTTTGTTCCCCGAACGGTTTGAATCGATGTCAAAATAGTTTTGACACATTTGAATTTAAACCTTTGATTTAATGACCAGTGTTACGCAAAGTTAATACTAAAAAGTAGTCCTGCAAAGTTTGTGTATCGTGTTTTTGCCATACTTGGAGTAATTTTTATTCTAAGCTTTGCCGGCACTGCATTTGCTGAACAGCCAAGACTTGCAACATTTCATGAAACTGCAACAATTTTTGTAGATCAGAAAATGTCTAATAATGTCACAGCTTCAATTTCACTTCAAACGACTTCACTTCATGAATTTCAAATTCCCGCAGCACTTGACCAAAAAATTCGAAATGACACAAACATTGTTGCCGTAGTAATTACAAATGAGAATCAGTGCGTGCTAGGAGTTCAAGACGACATTTGTATCCTCGTAAACATCAAACGACAAGAGGGCGAGGGCGGAATCAAAAAGGCACAACAAATGGCGAAAATTTCTGGTGATGCTATAATTGGCGATATTAACGAATTTTTCGGGCTTCAAACAAAATACCACTCGACGTTTATTCATTATGACGATAAAGCAAACCAAGCACTTGATACTCAGGGGCAGGTTTCAGGCAAAGGTGTTGTTTCAGCCGTGTATACTGCCTCATTCCAGAGTACAGACTTTATGTTTAACAGAGTCACAAGTGTATTGTTTCCTAATCAGATTAGGAGTATGGGCGGATTTTATGACATTGCTCAGACGTTAACAAAAGATGATAATTCAAGGATGACTTTTTCAATTATTCCAAGAGGTGAAATGTCAGTAATGCAGCTCAAGGTTTCAGAAAACTATCCCAGAATTGCGAGAGAACTATCATCTGTGGAACCACTCCAATATCTCAAAGCTAGTCAAATCAAGAAATCTGATTACTACAACGTTGGATTCTTTCCACTTAACTCTATTGTACAGATTGTAATTCTTCCCAAAGACGAGTCTGCCCAAGCTAGTGTAAGTAAAACCCTAGAGACGATTGTGAAGAACAATCAAACTGTTCCAGCTGACCTTGAGAAAAGTGGGTGGTTTTTTAATTCTAAATCAGGTAAAAAAATAGAGGGCTTTTATTTATTTGGAAAAGAGACATCCGCAGAAAGCTCTGATCTGAAAGTAACTTTGGGAGAAAATGCATCCATCATTCCTACGAATTTAGGCATACAGGAAATAATAATTCTCGCAGGAATTTCCGCAGCTGCAGCTGGTGCAGTTGTGTATTACTTGAAAGGAATGCGTTCTAAATAATTAATACTGCTGCTGAAAACACTGTAGTCCATCTTCCCTTACTATCTCCGACTGCAGTTTGTGTTATGTTCATAGATTTGTAAATTTCTCCTGAAATTTTCCATTGTTTTCTTTTTTCATCCCATGATTTGTCGAGATCGAATTTTATTCCAAGTGATGATGCAAGCATCTGTGCAGCTATATCTTCTGCATAGTCACCTGCTTGTTTTTCGTTTTGTCCAAATGCTTCGTATTCTGATAGATACCCATATCTATCAGGATCTTTGGGTTGTGCGACTCCAACAGATGCGGAAATTAATCTATGTGGTTCGTTAGTTTGGTTTCTAGAATAGATACAAAATAGAACTTGTCCAGGATTGATGAGTTTGAGACCTTCAGCACGAGAAACCATTTTTGCATGCGGTGGAAAAATACTAGAGATTAGAACTATATTTGTACCTGCAATCCCGGCATCTCGCAGTGCATATTCGAAGCTTGTAAGGCGGTCTTCATGAACACCTTTGCCTTTTGTAAGGAATAATTTTTTTGCAACCAGATCAAGCATTTTGTTTTTTTTGAAATTGATCTATTTATTATACTTATTTCAGCGAACCCTGAATTAGGTAATTGTATCGAAAAATTTTCCTCCGTATTACGCCAGTAATGCAGATACATCTTATTATTTAGCAAGAGACCACAAAAAGGATGTGGATATTTTCGGTTTTTCTCTTGATTCGATTTTGAATCCAGAGGTATTCCTAATTGGTTATTATGTATTCACGGTTGCCACATCTCTAATCCTAATCAAAGAAACAAAAAAACGAGTTTTGGAGTTAAAGGAAGGTATTCGTTCAGCAATTTATGCTCCCATAGCATTTGGTATTTTGATTGGCTATCTCTTGACACTTTATCCAATAGTAGAAAAGATTCCATATCTTAATTGGAGCTGGCTTGGCTACAATATCGCTTTTGGACCATTTGCCAAGGAAGGATTTTGGGGGATCGTTCCTTTTGTCCCGATTTTAATCTACATGTTTATCCACATTAATCATATTGAAGAGTTGTATTTTCGAAAATCAAAAAAAATGGTACTTGTTTGGGCTTTTGCACATGTTGCAATGGGAATTAAAATACACATGGCGATACTGCTGATTCCGATTGGGTTTTTGTTCAAATACATTCATGATAAAAAAGGAATCAAGCATTCCTATGCAATGCACTTTACTACAAACATTCTAGTTGTGATTGCATTATTTCTTACGCTTATCAGATAATTTCTCAGGCTTTGGCCCTTGCATGAAATACCTATAGCCAATGAAACCCCCAATGCAGAGATTGATGACTCCAAAGATTACTAGAATCATCGGTATAGGTCTTATGAGAATCATTCCCGCAATAATTCCCCAAACTCCAGTTGCTAAAAATAAAATCGTTAGAACTTTAAGTTTTTTTGGAGGTATCCATTTCATTTCTTTGATTTAGAAATGCACTCTATTAAAGAGTGATGGATTGCATTAACATTTTAAGACGCTAGTTTTTGTTAGAAAATCGTTGCCAATATAGCTCAGCCTGGCAGAGCAACGGTTTTGTAAACCGTGGGTCAAGGGTCCAAATCCCTTTATTGGCTCCTTAAATTTTACATACTCACCATACCTCCCTCATTTTGATAATGACATTATCATTTTGTGCCTGATTTGTTTATTTTTGATCTAGAGTTTTTCCCTTTTGAATAAATCCATTTTGGATCTCCAAACAATAATAGTTCCATCCCACCAGACCCACCATAATTGAAATTCAATGATATTTTTTTATAAAATTATAATATGATTTTCATTAATAGTAAATCTCTTTACGAGTTTTTGATAGATATACACTTCAAGACATTCTCTCGCAACATATTCTTGCAAAACAGAAGATTACAAATTTCTCTGATGCTCACGCCATCGACCAATCAAAAATAGAAGTGTTTTACGAATTCTAACAAAATACATTTCTACAATAAAATTATGTTTAGGGTAATTTTTGTAGCTTGTGCTTTCCTGTAACAATATAGTTTATGGCATCGCTCATGAACAAGGCATGATCTGCAATTCTCTCAAGATATCGAAGAATCAAGGCTTCTGCCAGTGCACATTTTGTATTCTGTGAGTTGATTAACATTGGCAATCGTTGCTTGTATAGTTTATCTACAAATTCCTCATTTTCCTGCATGATTACTGATTTTCTGATATCGAGCTCGGAAAAATACAGAACAGAATCCTTGATCATTGTCTTGACCTTGTTTGATACTTCAATTAGCCAGCTTTTGTCGCACTCTGAGATATCTCCAAAGACATCCCGGACTGATGCGATGTCATATGCATATCTACCAAATCTTGTAAAGCCATATGAAATCTCAATTGATGAACGAATAAATCTGAAGTCGTCGGCGACAGGTTGGTATTTTAGAAAAATATCAAACGTAAGATCTGCTACGGCGAAATATCTTCTTGATATCTCATTGGATATGTCATGGACTTTTTTACTTTCGTCTTTTCCGTAAAGATACGAATCAATTGCAAGCATGATGCTTTGTACTGCAAGGTCTCCCATCTCTGACATCATTCCTGATAGTTTTTTTATTGACGGGTCGATTAGCCGAGTCATCTAACCAAACTGCCCCTGGACATATCTTGCGGTTAGCTCGTTTTGTGGCTGGGTAAAGATCTTTTTTGTCTCATTGAACTCGATCAGTTCGCCAAGATACATGAATGCAGTATAATCAGAAACACGAACTGCTTGTTGCATGTTGTGTGTCACTATTATGATTGTGAATTCTTTTGCAAGATCAATTATAGTCTCTTCTATTTTTTGAGTGGCGATTGGATCCAGTGCTGATGCTGGCTCATCCATCAATAACACTTCTGGTTGGATTGCCAAGGCTCGTGCAATGCAAACTCTTTGTTGTTGTCCACCGGATAATTCCATTGCAGGTTTTTTGAGATTGGACTTTACCTCATCCCAAAGATATGCCATTTTTAGAGAGTCTTCGACTATTTCATCCAGAATTTTTTTGTCTCTGACTCCATTTAGGCGCAAGCCGGCGGCCACATTGTCATAAATTGACATTGTTGGAAACGGGTTTGGCTTTTGAAACACCATACCGACCTTGCGTCGGTGGTATATCGGATCCACGTCCTTTGAGTACAAGTCCTCCCCATCTAGCAGTATTTTCCCCTCCACTCTGGCGTTTTTTGTCATGTCGTGCATTCTGTTGAGGCATCGCAAAAACGTAGTCTTGCCGCAACCGGATGGACCAATAAGGGACGTGACGCTTTTTTCCTTGAACTTCATTGTGATGTTTTTGACCGTATGAATTCCGTCATAATACACTGAGACATCTTCTGCGATCATCTTGTATTTTCTGTTGTCTGGTAATGGGTTTTCCGATGCATTGCTTTGTACGTCTATTAGGGCAGTCATTGTCTTTTTCCTCCCATTATTCTGTAAAACAGTTTGCCTTTTGAGGAATTTTTTGTCGCAAAATAATATCTAACGCCTATGTTTATTGCAAGAATTATTATTATCAAAACTACTGCGGCACCCCAACCTTGTAGTCTTGCACTGTCATATGGAAGCAACGATAGTCTCCATACCCGAAGTGGCAATGCATCCATTGGGGAGTCAAAGCCGGCAAAGAATTGACTGCTTCCAAGAACCGTCATGATTAATGGTGCAGTTTCTCCAGAGATTCTGGCAACTGCGAGCAAAATCCCGGTAATCATGCCATTTTTTGCAGCAGAAAGAACTATCCTGAATGTAACTACCCACTGTCTTAGGCCCAAGGCCAGTCCTGCTTCTCTGTATGTTAATGGAACAAGCTTGAGAGATTCTTCTGTAGTTCTAGCAACTATTGGAAACATGATGAGCGATAATGCAAACGCTCCTGCCCACAAGGTAAAATGCCCGAGCAATAACACTATGGACAAAAACGCAAAAATTCCTAAAACTATGGATGGAAACTCCATGAATACATCGTTGAAAAAGCGGACGGTTTTGCCAAGCTTGTTGCCTCCAAATTCAGACAAAAAGATTCCAGCCATCACTCCCACTGGAATTCCAATAACGCTAGACATGCCTATTATGATCAGAGTTCCCTGTATGGCGGGGCCTATTCCGCCTTCGCCAGTTCCTATTGCCCCTGGCGCCTGAGTCAGAAACTCGACTGACAGTGCAGGCAGACCATTTTTGAAAACTTCCAAAAGAATGCTGCCAAGCGGTATTATTGCAACTATTACGCAGCTCAGAACTATCCCCATCACAATCTTGTCTACAATCAGTCTGCCCTTGACATTGTGTCTGAACAACGATCTGTATTCGGATCTTTTCTGAGAAGATGACATCATGCGTTTATCACTCCTTCTTTTACTTTGAGCATTCTTAAGACCAAAATATGTGCCACAATATTGATTGCAATTGCAACCAATAACAATGTAAAGCCAATACCAATTAGTGCCGGAAGGTGCAAAGATGCAGGAGACGCTTCAATGAACTCGTTTGCTATTATGCTCGACATTGTTTGTCCTGGCTGGAAAAGAGTTTGCGGAAATGCACTGGGACCAGTCGCATTACCAATTAGCATTGTTACTGCCATTGTTTCTCCCACCGCTCTTCCCAATCCGAGAATCGCAGCGCCAACAAGCCCTGTCTTTGCATATGGAAATATTGCGAGTTTGAACATTTCCCACTTTGTGGCACCTAGCATGTAGGCTGCCTCTTTTTGCATGTGTGGAACTGCACCCATTATTTCTCGTGAAACCGCAGAAATTGTTGGTATGATCATTATTGCCAAAATTATGCTGGCGCTAAAAATATCAAGACCAAATGGAGCAGACGAAAAAATCCATACTATCTCTCCAAGAGCATCATGTAGAGGATATTCTATGTTATACAGTAAAAAATCCCTGAAAACTATTAGGCCCCAGAATCCGTAAATTATGCTTGGAACCGCTGCCAAAAGATCAATTACTATTGCCAGAGGATTAGCTATGAATTTTGGGGCTTGCGAAATAAACATTGCAATTCCTATGCTTACTGGAACTCCCATTACCATTGCAAGGCCGGCAGTGACCAAAGTTCCCATGATGTACGGTGCAGATCCGTATGCTTCTCTACCCTTTACTGCATTCCAATCAGAGCCAGATATGAAGCTCAGTCCTTCCTTTTCCCAAATCAGATGTGATTCTGAGTACAGATGGCCGACAACTAGTATTATTATGAGCAGTATGTAGACGCCTGCAGCAGTTGCTGCAATTTTGAATATTTTATCAGCTGGAATTTGTGATTTGGATTTTTTACCTGCTAGCACTGGTTAGAAGTTGATTAAGTGTAGTTTTATTGCAGATCCACATACTCTACTGAGCCTCTATAGATCTATATTGTTCAATATAGTATAATGACCAAACTAGTATCTACTTTTGCAACTTGACAATAATTGTGCATGACACCAAACAAATTCGCCGTATACAGAAAAGCGGAGGATCAACCTACACAATATCACTCCCAAAAAAATGGGTTGACGAGCTTGGAATAAAAAACGGCGACAATATGACGATTATAAAAAATTCAAACCGTTCTATAACTGTGTTTTTAGGATTGGATAACGAAAAACAAGTAAAACAAGCGATATTCACAATTGGCCAAAAAGATACTCCGGAATCCATTAGAAGAAAAATAATCGCATTGTATCTTGCTGGATACAAGACTATTCAAATCACATCAAAGGGAGTAAAGATCCTACCGGAGCATTCTCGGCTCATAAAAGACCTAGTGAGAAAATCTATGATTGGAACGGAAATAGTAGAATCCGATTCTGAATCGATAACAATTCAAATCTTGACAAGACTGCCCGAGCTGACATTCGAGGTCGCCCTGAAAAGAATGTACCTGATGACTGCAAACATGCACCGTGAGGCGATGGAGGCGCTTAGAAAATTCGATGTTGAATATGGAGAAGAGGTAGTCAGAATGGATGATGAAGTAGACAGATTCAGCCTGTACATGATGAGAACTCTTGTCATGGCAATACAAAACTCTAGCATACTTTACGATGTTGGACTTGAGCAGCCGTCTGATTGCCTGAACTATCGCACCGTCATATCCAGAATAGAAAGAATTGCGGATCATGCTGCATTGATTGCAAAGAGAATAAAATTTCTAAAAGAGCCACTAGAACCAAAACTTCTCAAGGAACTAGAGGCGCTGAGCGAGGCCGCAGTTTTCTGTTTTGAGAGTTCCATAACCGCATTGACAAAAAAAGACCACGCATTGGCAGAAAAAGTGGCTGCAAACATTGCTCAGGTAATTGGAAAGGAAAAAGAACTCATGTATGCAATGAAGGAATCAAAACACTCTACAATAGTAAAGTTCACTCTAGAAGACATACGAAGAACTGCAGAATACTCTAGCGATATAATAGAAACTGTGGTTAACGAGACCATTCGTGAAATAATAAGCGAAAAATAATTCAATACTTTGAGGCTAATCTGGTCTCAGTCTGAATAAAAAATATATAAAAATTAAAAAATAAAGAAAAAACTCTTTATTCGTATGGTTTCTTGTTTTGCTTATCTGCAATCATTGCATTGAAATCTAGAGATTCCATATTGAATCCGTTGCAAGCAAATGTGTAAGTTTCCACAACTGCAAATCCTGTTTTTCCACCTGTTGTATAACCCTCCTCATTGTCAGTTCTTGTGTTAATTTTGTAATTAGTAATTGAACAGTCTTTGTATTCAATTGTCCTCAAAGATTTTTCTGCTTGCATCATCTCAATTGTGACATCAAACATCTTGTAATCATATTCTGAAATGGTTTTACCTCCATTTTCAAATGTCTGATCTACTGCTTTGTGCAAATAAGGGGTATCACCTACAACTTTGACAAGCGTAAATTCTGGGCTTATAGTTCTAGTTGATGTAAAACCATTAGCCGTTGTACCAAACAGATTGTTAGTCATATCATATAATTGGAAATCATATGTTACGGTACCGCTTCTGAAATTGAATGTTGCTTGTGGATAAACTCCTTCTCCAAAGATATAGACATTGTTGCCCTTTGGTGGATCAACTGCTTGAACGTTTACTGTCTGGGACAAATTAACTATCAAGGCAATTGATGCTATAGCAATTGCAGCAATGATTGAAGTTGTCTTTAGTTTTTGTGTGGTCATTGCTCTTGTTTGAAGTCACTATTAATAAAAAAGAATCCTCATTGATTTGGTATTGTATTGTTGTAACTATAAACTATATAGTTTAAAGCCAAAAATTTGCAATTTTAGAACATCTTTCATACATAGATTAATTGGCACTATATAGAAAACTGATCTCAACGTAAAAAATGTAATCTATGCCGATTATTTGTATATAACAAACAAATCTCTTTCTGATCAATGAAGCAAATACTATCTATAACACTAAGTCTGATTCTCATGGTAGGAGTCTTTACTCCTTTGGCAAATGCAGTCATACCAGAACCGCCTAAGTCTGACAAGCAATTTCAGATAAACGGCGCAGGAGCCACATTTCCATATCCACTAATTGATACATGGAGAGTAGAATACAACAAACTATACTCTAATGTGAATCTGAATTATCAATCTATTGGTAGTGGTGGAGGAGTTTCAGCACACACTGCAAAAACTGTAAACTTTGGTGCATCTGATGCACCACTTCAGCCAGAAGAAAGAAGTCTAGCTACAGGAACACTACACATTCCAGAAGCAATAGGATCGGTCGTGTTAGCATATTATCTACCTGAGGTCCCAAAAAGTGGACTAAAACTTACAGGCGAGAATGTGGCCGACATTTATCTTGGAAAAATCAAAAGATGGAACGATCCAAAAATCCAAGAGAACAATCCTGACCTAAAGCTTCCTGATAGGCCAATCCTTGTAACTAGACGATCCGATGGATCTGGAACAACATATGTCTTTACGGATTATCTTTCCAAAGTAAGTCAGGAATGGAATCAAAAAGTAGGTAAAGGCAAATCAGTTCCATGGCCAACTGGAATTGGAGCTGCAGGAAACGAAGGTGTTGCATGGGCTACTCGAAACACCAAGTATGCAATTGGTTATGTAGAACTTGCATATGCAAAATCAAATGAAATGACCATTGCGTATCTGCAAAATGGCGACAAAACTGCCTTTGTAGAGCCTACGTTTGACACCGTCTTTGAAGGTGCAAAAGCATATCCTGTAGACAAGATACCAAAGCCAGAACAAGACTGGAGCCAAGTAAGCATGGTTTTGGCACCGGGACAGAATTCGTATCCTATAGTCAGTTTCACATATCTTTTGATATATGAGGACATCAACCAAGCCATTTCTGACAAAGACATGGCAAAGGCGTTTGTCCACATGGTATATTGGATGGTGACTGACGGGCAGAAATTCTCAAAGCCACTTGGATATGTACCGTTACCGCCAGCGATTCAGGAGCTTGACAAGCAGGGACTCTCTAGAATAAAGTTCGAAGGCGAACAATTATGGAATCCTGGAACATCTAGCTTTCCTAAAGCCGACGCAAAGACAGATGTAAAATCAGACATAAAGACCAAAGTAACCAAGACTGACATCAAAAAGACCGATGTTAAAAAATCGGAACCAAAAAAGACAGACAAAAAACCCGTTAAAAAAACCAGTAAAACTGGCAGCAAGTGATTATCACTAGCTGATACAACTATATTTTTCTCAATAAACTGAATCTGGATCTTTTCGAATTAATTTCTTCACGCATGTCGACATTACTGAATATCTTTACCTTGTAGTCCATCCCGAATTGTAAATACTAATCATGAATAATAAAATAAAGAAACAACAATGTTGTGATAACCTACCCTGTAGAAGCCGTATTTGTCGTATTTTTTAAAAAGTCCCAATTACGTAGTATAAAACTACTAATTTTTAAGATTTTTAATCAATTGAACATAGGGGAATTTCCACTTTAGTGCAAATCCAACTCTGCCAAAAATGATCAAATCTCCAACATTGCCAATTTTTTATTTTTTTCATGTTCGGGCTTTGCCCCATTTGGGTAAAGCCCTTTATTGGCTTTTTTTGATTTTTGTTCCAATGATTTATTAGAGGATCAGAAACTTTGACAGTCATTAGGCTATAATGACGGAAAATAAGCAATGAGCTTCTTTGTCTGTCATTGCTTAGGAAATTAAATTGACAAAATTCGAAGAATTAGGAATAAAACAATCGATCCTAGATGGATTAAGAGAAATTGGATTTGATGAGGCATTTCCAATCCAAGAGGCAACTATACCTGTTTTATTATCAGGTAGGGACGTAATAGGCCAAGCACATACTGGTACCGGTAAAACTGCCGCTTTTGGAATATCAATGCTAAACGCAATTGATGCAAATAAATCAATTCAAGGACTAGTTTTGGCGCCAACCAGGGAACTTGCACTACAAATCACTGATGAAATCAAAAAATTTGCCAAGCATACAGGCATCAAAGTCGTTTCAATTTATGGAGGACAGGGAATGGGTGTTCAACTACAAGCTCTCAGACATGGGGTTGAAATCGTAGTCGCCACGCCGGGAAGGCTAATTGATCACCTAAAACAAGGCTCTATTGAGCTCAACGACATCAGATATGTCGTTCTAGACGAAGCAGACACAATGCTCGATATGGGATTCATTGATGATATTCGATTCATTTTGGAAATGGCGCCAGTCAAAAAGGTGATGTCTCTTTTTTCAGCCACAATGCCACCAGAAATTCTAAGATTAGCAGATGAATATCTGAACAATCCAAAACAATTTCTTTTATCCGCTGATGATCTCTCCGGAGAGGGAATTGACCAATCATTTCTAATCATCAAAGATAGGGAGAAAATGGATTACCTATTACAATTCATCAAGGAAAATAAAAAATCCCAATCAGTCGTGTTTTGTTCGACTAAAAACAGAACAAGGGATGTTGCCCGAGGATTACGCCAGTCGGGATTTAACGCAGTTGCTATTGAGGGCGACATGTCTCAGCACAGACGAGAGATATCAATGTCACAATTTAGACGCGGACAGGCAGACATTTTGGTTGCAACAGATGTAGCTGCAAGAGGGATAGATGTTCCAGAAGTAGCACTAGTAGTGAATTATGATGTACCAAATCAAGAAATGGTCTATTTTCACAGAATAGGAAGGACCGCAAGGGCGGGTGCAAAAGGAAGAGCAATCACACTGGTGTCATATTCTTCTGTTGGTGAATTTAATCTAATTAAGCAGCAAGTAAAAGCTCCAATGACTGATCTTAATGAGAAAATGGGAATTACTGTCGATATTCCAGATCCTCTAAAAAGACAAGTTGGTCCACGTCGGACATTTGGACGTGGTAATTTTGGTGGAGGTAGGAGTTTTGGTAGAGGCGGTTTTGGCAGGGGTGGTTTTGGACGTAGTGGTGGTTTTGGGGGACGTAGAGATTATGACAGACGTGATTCAAGTAGAGGTGAGAGAAGGCAGTCAGAATACAGACGGGATAATGACAGAGGTGTTGATTACAGAAGGGATAATGACAGAAAGCAGTCAGACACCAGAGGTAGTTTTGGTCGAGGCAGGCAATACGACAGACATTATTCCGGAAGAGATGAAAGAAGGGAAGAAAAAAGAGAGTTTAGAACCGAGAGTGGGTATGGCAGACAACATGGACCAAAGCGCTCAGCGCACAGACGACGCTGGTAATCTTTTTTAGACTCGAGTTTTAGTAATATCCAATGGAAGTAGGTTTTGTTTTACTCAATTGTGACCTTGGTGCTGAAGAATACTTACTAGAAGAAATCAAACAAATCCCAGAAGTCAAGCAGGCATATCTAACATTTGGTGCGTACGACATCATAATTGAAGTGCATGCCAAATCACCAGAGGATTTTGACAAGACAGTATCTAACAAAATTCGAAGACTGTCCAGAGTCATGAGTACGATGACGCTCAAGGTTCTTTCAAGCAAGACCAAATAACGCAGGTAATAGATTTGGAAAAAATTCAATATTCTGGAACTGTTTGGGCAATTAATCACAATAACCCCGAACCGTTAGTCAATCACTGCCTCAAAAAGCTCCAAGATTACGGAATAAAAAAAGAAGATATCAGATTGACAGATGCTCCAGAAAATGTGCAGGTCGGAGAAATCGTAGTTGAGATGTGGCCATATCACATAGATGTTGCACGCGTGCGCACAATTAGAAACGAATCATTCATTTCTGGGTCCGTCATTCAAATTGAATTAAAGACTGACGAACAAGGAAATTACATAGATTAAAAATAAAAAAAAGATTAGCCAACTATTACTTTGCCTTTCATCCACGGATGAACCATATCAAAGTATTCGTATGAACCAGGTTTATCGAACTTTTGTGAGAATTTTTCACCCGGCTGCAATAGACCTGTGTCAAACTTACCATCGGGGCCTTTCTTTATGTTGCCGCTAGTTGCAGTATGGGCAGAAGTATCCTTGTTCACCCAAGTAACCGTCCCACCTTTTGCAATTTTTATTTGAAATGGTGAAAAACATTTGTTGCCTTTTTCACAAGATTCGTTTGAAGAGCCTTTTGTCATTTCTACCGTAGCTTTTGATGACTTGGTAGAGCCAGACTTGGTCTTAGAGTCGGTTTTCTTTGTTTCCTTTTTGAGGGGTTTTTCAGCAGTATACTGAGCATCTGCATTTTGCATCAGGGGAGTTAAGACAATAGATCCCAATAATGCAAAAAGTGCCACAGTCAGAATCATCTTTTTCATAATCTAATTACTCAATCATAAGTTAATTAACATTATTTTGGGTGATACGGATATAATAAAATAAGAAAAATCAGAAAATTTTTTCTGATTATTTGACTATTACTGTGCCTTTCATCCAAGGATGGACAATGCACATGTATTGGTATGTTCCGGCAGTATTGAATGTGTTAGATGCAGATGCTCCTGCGTTGACAAGACTGGTATCAAAAGAGCTATCCATTGCTGTTGCCGAGTGTGCAGCGGTATCAACGTTTTTCCACGTGACTTTTCCACCAACTGCAACGGTTACAGTATTTGGACCATAACACTTGTCAGCACAATTAGTATTCGTACCTGTGCCTTTTACCATCTCAACTGTGGCTTCTTTTACTGCCTTAGTCGATGTGGTCATAGTGGTCTTTTTGTCATTGGTCTTTTTTGCAGTCGTCTTTTTGTCAGTAGTCTTTTTTGCAGTCGTCTTTTTGTCAGTAGTCTTTTTTTCTGTTGCTGCAAATGCGGAGTCAGTCATAGAAACGCTGACTACTGCTGCAAGCAGAACAAAAGCTGCAATACATGCCATAAGTTTTGCATTCATTGTTAAACCACAAGCTTCGGAGTTGATATATTAACATTGTTTAGAAAAACCTGAAAACTTTACAGTCTAGTGAGTATTGATGATTGTTTGGTGACTAACAGTTAAATCTTGTCTCAAATTAATTTTGAGATAATTTGAAAACCAGGTCAACATATGTTGC
Source organism: Nitrosopumilales archaeon (assembly GCA_900299125.1). Lineage (GTDB taxonomy): Archaea > Thermoproteota > Nitrososphaeria > Nitrososphaerales > Nitrosopumilaceae > Nitrosotenuis. The sequence goes on from OMIR01000068.1 coordinate 15,879, forward strand.
TGTAATAGCAGGTATAATCATAATAGCAATATCAGTTTTTTTTGTATATTCGTCAGATCAGGCAAAAAATCGTGGCAGGATTTTTGGCGACCAGTTGCAAGTCATCCAAGACGAGCTAAAACAAACTCAGGACGAATTTTATTCAAAAAAATCGCTATTTGATGAAGGATCATTTACGCGGGAGGAATTTACTCTCATTGGTCAAGAACACATAAAAAAAATGAATCAGATTCTGGCAAAATATGATACTCTTTTACCTCCTGATTCATTTGTCAAGGCTGTCACACTATTCAAGACATCTACTGAAAAACAAATCGAGAGCGACCAGCACCTTATAGAGTGGATTATGACTAACGATACATCTCAAAAGGTTCGCTCAGACGAGTTATTACAAGAATCATTTGAAAACGAGATGGCTGGACTTGTATCATTTAATCAGGCAAAAAACAAAGCAGGATAGTTCTAGAGCAACCCTTTCTGTGAGAGCAGGTCAAGTGTAGGAAGTAAGGCTTCAAGTATTTTCTTTTTATCAAGTGATGCAGGAATCAAAAACTTTACTGGAAAGCTTAGGCTGAGCATGTCATTATCTGTATGAGACATCTGAATAGAATGTTGCATGTGTTGTTCTAATAGAAATTCCTTCCAGACATCCACTCTTGCGGAGACATCGCAGACCTTACTGGACAATTGCAAGACGTCCATCTCTTGATTATTATCAAAAATCCCAAATTTTATCATCGGAATTGTCAGGAAGCCACCAGGAATTGAGTCGTGGTTTTTATGCATTAATTGAACAATTTCATCATACTTGTCTTCTGGAAGAATTTGCCCATAGTCAGGCCAAAAATATCCCGCAATTTTACGATCCTTGTCAAAGATTCTAAAAAAATCAGAATCAAGTTCTGTACTCCACAAGTTATGCTGAGTCTGCGCTCAATCTTAATAAATCATCAAACTTGAAGCTACAGAGTGACTCTAACAAAATACACCGTGGATTATCTGAACAGCCAGATTGATTATTACATAAGCGAAGCACAGTCATTTAAACAAATCATCCAGAATTTTTCCCCTGAAATTGGTGCAATTGAAGATGCAACGTTTGGAATAATTGTTGGTTGCGTGTATTCTGCATTTCTGAGAGCTTATGAAAATGAAAAAAAGCAAGTAGATTTAGAAGACATGCATGATTTTAACAAGATAATCAAGGACAAAGCGCCAATAATCAAGCGAGCAATTCTTGGATAATCCAGAATGGATTAAATCTCAATAAGAATAGTCATAAACATTGGAAGACGTAACAAAATATCGAATTCAGCAAATAATTGACAACGGAGTAGTTATTCAGATTTCTCTGGCAGAAGATGTGCAAACAGAACCAATATCTCAAAAACAGATGATACTAGATTCGGTTGCAAAAAAGCTGGATCCTGAGCTAAGAGAACAAGTTCAACCATTACTAGAAGCAATTTTGGGTGCACAGCCGACAGTTAAGATCAAGACATATGATCAAACTACCATATCAATTACAATGCCTAAGATACGATATGAGAGACTAGGTAAGCCTCAAGTTGGCGAAATCCTCGATATAACGCTAAGAAAGTAGTTTTTCTATTTCAGAGATATTCCTTAGTGGTAAGGAACAGCTAAAATTTTTGCAAACATATACTGTGGTCTCATTCTCAAATGTTTTTCCTGTAAAAAATGAGTATGTTACTAGTTGCTTTAGTTGGTTTGGATTTTCAATCATGACGATAATAGATTCAGGCAGGAATTTTTTCATCATCTCATCAACTAGTATTTTGTTTTGTTTATTGAGTAATGTTATTTCGATAGGGTTTTGCAAGTACAGATAAATCGTATTGAGAAGATAACCGAATCCAAATGGGTTTTCAGCTGCCATAATTGCAAACGCTTCCATAGTTTTTCTAGATATCTCTAGAAATTTTTTGTTTTGTGTCAGATGATAAAGTTTGAGAAGAGAATTTGCAGCAACAGAATTGCCTGAAGGCATGGATAGATCATAGTTATTTTTGGGTCGAATGATCAGCGACTCATGATTATCAGCGGTAAAATAGAAACTTGAATTTTTCTCGTCCCAAAAATGCTCTACTAGGTAATTTGCCAATCTTTCAGCTAATTTGAGATATTTTACATCTGGTTTAATTTCAAATATGTCCACTAAAGCATTGATAAAATATGCATAATCTTCAAGGTATGCTGAAATTTTCGCTTTACCGTTTTTGTATGTTCTAAATAAAGAATCTTCAACTAGAATATATTTTTCTATAAATTCTACACAATTTTCTGCCGCATTCAAGTAAGTTGGATTTTCTGTGACTCTGAAGCCTTTTACAAATGCAGATATCATTAACGCATTCCACGAAGTGATTATTTTATCATCCAGTCCTGGGCGAATACGTCCAGACCGAAATTCTAGGAGTTTTTTTGAGGATTCTTTGAGTATACAACGTGCAGTATCTTCGGTCATTCCTAAATGAAATGCGAGTGTGGTAATAGACATAGAATTGTTGAGTATGTTATGCCCTTCAAAATTACCGCCATCAGTCACATCATAATAAAGACAGAATACGTCGGAGTCTTTTCCTAAAATCGTTCCGATTTCTTTTTTACTCCAAACATAGAATTTTCCTTCCTCATCTTCGGAATCAGCATCAAGAGCGGAATAAAATCCTCCTTCAGGTGAAGTCATTTCTCGCAGAACAAATCCAAGTGTTTTATCTATAATATCAAGATAGAATTGATTTTTGCTTAGCTGGTAGGCTTCTGCATATACAATTGGTAGTAACGCATTATCATATAGCATCTTTTCGAAATGAGGAACAAGCCATTTAGTATCGGTAGAATACCTGTGAAAACCGCCACCAATCTGATCAAATATTCCTCCTCGACCCATTTTGTTGAGTGTCTTGAATACAAATTCGGAGAATTTTGAAATTTTGGAAATTTTACCGTATCGAAGTAAGAAAGAGAGGTTTGCAGCATTTGGAAATTTTGGTGCTTGTCCAAATCCTCCATACGTATTATCAGCAATTTGAAAAAGATTCATAGCAGCCTCATCAAGAATGGTTTTTTCCAGTTTAGCAGGAGTGGTAATTGTTTCCGCTCCACGAAGATTTTGCATAAAATTATCTGATGCTTTTCTAACATCATCGGGTTTTTCTTTCCATGCCTGAGCAAGCTGGAGAAGTATACTTCCAAACCCAGGACGTCCGTAATTATTTAAGACTGGAAAATATGTTCCGACATAGAATGGTTTTTGATTAGGTGTAAGAAAAACACTCAAAGGCCAGCCTCCTTGCCCAGTAACCATTTGACAAACCTTCTGGTAAATATCGTCCAGATCAGGTCTTTCCTCCCTATCTACTTTAATTGAAATAAAATTCTCATTCATGATTTTTGCAATCTCTTCGTTTTCAAATGATTCATGCTCCATAACATGACACCAATGACAAGAGCTATATCCAATGGAGAGAAAAATCGGCTTATCCTCACTAATGGCTTTGTTTAATGCTTCCTTGGTCCACGGATACCAATTTACAGGGTTATGGGCATGTTGCAAAAGATATGGGCTAGTTTCATCAATTAACGCGTTTTTGAACACATTGAGAATTTTTTTTCTGAATATTTAATTGGATGTTTAAAATTATTTTGTTGATTTTCGTATATAGTATGATTTCTACATTTAGATTATCGAAACCAAGTATTTTCTTCCAAATCATATATTCTGGAATGTATTTGTGCTAAAAGCTTCATCTTTGATTTATTTGCCTTTTTGTCATGAGAATAGTCCCTTTTTTCAACCAATACTACCAATTCTTTAAGATCTTTTAAGGATAATGTCTTTAGTCCTTTCTTGGATACGATTTCCAGCAATTCAATTCGTCTTTGATCATCAGATGAAAAATTATCCACGTACATTCATGAATATTCCGAGTTTAATTTTTATCTAAAACAAGAAATAGTGCGGTATTTTGTCCAAATTAATGCGAGCTATGGTTTTAGAAAAATTAGGACCTATTGAGAGTAAGCCGCTACAATTACAATATATTGATACTCATAGAATTAAAAAAAATAATGATTTACTAATCAAAATTGAGGCTTGTGGAGTTTGCAGATCACAATTACATGGAATCGAGGGAGATTGGAAAAAATACGGAATCCCGCCTGCATTACCCACCATACCCGGACATGAAATTGTCGGTACTGTAGCAGAGATTGGTCCAAATGTAAAAAATTACCATGTAGGACAGAGAGTAGGGATTTCTCCACTTCATGGCTCTTGTTTGAATTGCGATTATTGTAGTATGGGTAGAGAGCATCTATGCGACCATGCAGAGATCACTGGTGAGACTATGTTGGGAGGCTATGCAGAATATATCACAGTAACGGAAGATTTTGTAACACCAATTCCAGATTCTATGAAATCCGAATATGCTGCTCCTTTGTTTTGTGCGGGAATAACAGCATACAAGGCAGTAAAAGCTTCAGAGCCTAAAACAAACAAGTCAGTAGGAATTTTCGGTGTAGGTGGTGTTGGACACCTTACTGTTGAATTTGCAAAATTACAAGGTATGCGAGTTATTGGCATTGCACGAAACAAGACACATTTAGATGTGGCAAAAAGAGTGGGTGCTGATAACGTAATCCAGTATACTGAGAATAGTGATTTTTTATCATCCTTGATAAAGGAGGAAGGACTTCTTGATTCAGCAATTGTCTTTGCACCATCGGGAAAAATTGTAGATTTAGCTATCAACTCCGTAAAAAAGGGCGGGACTATCGTATTGGGAGTTCTAGCAGAGATTCCGAATTTTGATATCTTTAGTGAGAAAACTCTCCGCGGAACACTGATTGGGTCTAGAACAGATATGAGAGAAGTAATTAAACTAGCAGAACAAAACGACATGAAAATAATCTACAAATCATTCCCATTAGAGAAAGCAAACTCTGTACTAGAGGATCTAAAATATTCCAGGATAGAAGCAAGAGCTGTTCTTACGCCTTAAATAACCAAACCAAAAATTGTTCTTGTGAATTGTAAGCGTTGCCATCATGTAAGACAGATTCATGAAGAATCAAAAAATAATTCATTTCTAAAACTCGGCAAGTGTGCAATTCCAGAATGTACTTGTAATCAGTTTGTAGAATCTATTGACAAACTAGATGAGGATCTCATGTGATTCATATTACAAATATGATCTATAATACCAATGGGTAATCATCAGTACCCCGAAGAAAATAAGCACGAGTTAGAGTCACTTTTATCAAAGTTAAACGCTATGGAGATCATTGCTCATGATGAGTTCCAGAAAGGGACCGTCAAAATTTTACGCAGGCTAGTGGAAGGTCAGATTCATACGGTCAATGAATTCGAGCACATCAAAAAAGCACTGGATCTAATCACACTAGAATTATTTCAAGTCAAAAATAAGAATTCACTTTAGCAATGTATCAGATAAACCGCATTCTTTGCATTTGATTAGAAAACTAGTATCCAAATCTTTGATTATTTCCATTGTTTCTCCGCAACATGGACACTTCATTACAAATTTTAACTAGCTAGATGATATTTGTATTATCGGAATTACATTTTGGGTGATATTTCTCTATGATTTTATCTAATATTCTCTTTCTATGTCCATATTCAGAATCCCACATTGGATATATTGACAGATGCAAGTTTAGCTCAGATGCGTATGAAATCCAGCATTTGAATTTTTCATGCGTTGTGAAAAAATTGACATCTTCGGTTCTGGCAGATTCTCCAGCATAAAGGATCTCAAAAACTTCGTTATTCTTGGTTAGGATCAGAAAAAGAATTTCCGCCATTGGAGGCCCCCATTCAGCTAGTCGAATTGGTCCTAAAAATTCGTAATTTAGTATTTGTAATGTCATCTATACCCCGTAGTGGAATCTCGGTTTTGTGCTTTTTGTAAAAGAATTAAGGCGGATGAATCAGGATGAATAAAGCAAGAGGTTCCGATCGCTCAGATGATGTAAAGGGTCGAACATAATTCCATTAAAAAACTTCAAAAATTTTTGGCACAACCAAAAAAACTAAAAAAGGATAAATCAGCCCAAAAATTAGGAAACAATCATGGAAAGTAAGGAGAAAAATCCACACAATTATCGAACAGTGGGATATTCTATGATTTTGGTTGCCGCTTCACTAGTAATGATAGCATTATTGTATTTGGCAATCGGCGATGATGTGCTCTATTCTGATAGAGTGAGTAAAGAAAAACAATATGAATATCAACAATTCCTTGAAGAAATGAAATTAAAACAAGAACAAACTGAAAAAACAGAAATCAGTCCCAGTGTTGATGAAAAATCAACTATGATTAATCCTTAGCTAACGATAACCATTAGCAAAGTCTTCCCACATATTCAAATTTGAAGTGAATTTATTCATTTTGTACAAGGCCCCTCCAATTATGCCAGCATGATAAAATGTGTATAGGTATACTTGGGATGCTGAAGGTTCTGTATGTGACAAACTTAGGGAAACCATTGAAAAGAAAATGAATGTGCCAAAAAATGCCGAAACGCTATTAACAATTCCTTGCAAACCAATTATTCTTCGAGTTGCTACTGCCATTAATGAAATGCTGCTGATAATTAGAAATGTCAAACCTCGATTATGCAAACTAAATTCAGAAATCCAATCCGTCAAACCTACATCCAAAAGAGATTTTGTTGGCAGGTGAATCCCTCCATTAAGTGCAAAGCTTACAGAGCTAAAAAGTCCTCCAATAATAAAGAAGAACAGTAGTATTTTGATAATTCCTCTTTTGATAGGACTGCGTGTTTCTGCCGGATTTACTGCTCTTTCGGTTAATTTCAAACCAAATAGAAATCCTACAAAAATAGTTGGAAAATAGGCCAACTCTATCAAATATGGATAACTTAGTGTTAATTCACGTATTTGAACTGCAAATACTAAAAACAGCAGTATTGCCAGTGATGCCGCAGAGGCAAAGATAATTAGATTTACAAAGGAAAAAGGCTTCTTATCAGACTCTTCCGTACTCCAATTATACATTTTTGAGATTCAAGAAAACAAGATTAAAGAAAATGAAGAAAAATCATTTGGTCTTGTTATCAACTTTAGTATATTAAAAAATCATCACTATGCTCTCAGAAACTAATCTTTCTTTGTGCTTCTAGTGTGGCTAGCATGATTTATTGTTCATCAAGTTATGGTTTGGCTCTACCAAAATTCTCTGTTATCATTTGACTCGTGTTCTAGCACCTCCCCAGATATTGATTTATGGGAGAATCTTATTCATATGTAGACTGATTTGATTTACTGACATCTATACAGTAAACAGAGTTTATCGATTTTCAACCTACAAACATTTAACTGATATTTTTTCTATCAATTCTGATGAAAAAAATTCTCCTGATTATAGGTAGTATACTGATATGCTTTGGGGTGTTGTTCCAATATCAAGGAAGGGGCGTTATCGGTCCAGAGTCATCTTTTATGTATTATAACAAGGATTGGATTTTTTATGGTACTGGAATTTGGATATCTGGAGTAATAATTTGTACATCTTTTGTATTGTTGTATATTCGTTCTAAACTGATTGCAAAATGACTGTGGATTAATGCCCGCCGCCAGAACATTGTGGTGGGGGATTTGGACAACCACAAATTTTAGTATTACCAAGCTTCCAATTATTAAACGACCAATATTGCCCACCCTCATGTTTAACTCTCAATTCTTCACAGGACATTTTTTCAACAGCATCGTGTTCTGCAATTTCTAATGGCCTGATAACTGTCTCTTTATGAAGTACTACGAATCCAGCTACAGCACTACCTAAAACTAGGAATATTATGGCCACGATGAAGATAGGATCCATCATCGAATTGGCCTTATCTTAGATAGGTATTTGAGCTTTCTGAAATTATGACCAAATTTTTTCTTTGAATGTCAGTTTTTTGTTTAGTACGAAATTTGATATGGCACTTGTTGAAACTGCTAGAACTAATGCTAGTGGATACTCCATTTTATTATGATCAACTAGCAGGTAAACCATTGCTACTTGAACCAAAGCACCCAGTGAGCTTAATCCCATGAATTTGGCATATTGAATTGCCGAGTGTTTTGGCTCAAAATTACGATCCTCAAATGTCCATATTTTGTTCAGAATGAAATTGCCCGACATTGATACAACGATGCCAATAACTGTGGCGTGCAGATACCATAAATCAGAAACCACGTTAATGAATAATGAAGATACCAAATAGTTAATGGCTAGGCCTACTGCTCCAATTGAATAAAATCTACCTGCCTTTGAGAAAAAGCTCACGGATTTTCGCTTTTCTTCATTATCACCATTTTTGCCATATCTGTATAACTTCCAAACTGCTTTAAGATAATCAAAGACCGTTTTAGAGTCTAGTTTACTTTTACCTAATTCTCGATTAGTAAAGGTGTATGGAATTTCTAAGACACTAGCATTTTTAGCCTTGACAAGAATTTCAAGTAGCATTTTATAACCAATAGCATCAAAACTCAAACCCTGAATTACTGGCTTTTTGAATGCAAAAAATCCAGACATTGGATCTTTTGTATTAACACCCAATCCACGCTTTGCGATAAAAGTTGCAAGTTTAGATAGGAGTTTTCTTTTTCTTGTCCACCCCAATATTGCACCGCCGTTTACATATCTAGAGGCGACCACAATATCACATTTAGGATGTTTTAGTGCATCAATCATTTTTGGGATTAGAGTTGCTGGATGGGATAAATCACTGTCCATGACAACTATGGTGTTGCCAGTAGCGATTTGAATTCCTTTCAATATTGCAGAGGAAAGTCCGTCCTTTGTCTTTCGGTTTATGATTTCAATAGTATTATTTGCAAATTTTTTCACGCTTTGCATGTATTCTTCTACTAGTTTACCCGTTCCATCGGGCGAATTATCATCTACTACAATCGTTTGTGTTTTGGTGTTCTTTGGTAGATTATCTTGAATTAATTTTAAAATTTTTAAGATATTTTGTGATTCATTATAAGTTGGAATGATTATAGAGACCTGAGCGCTAGATTGTGTCTTTGATGTTTCCATCACTAATTTCTGCCCAAGATGTAGAGTATTAAATGATTATTAAAATCCATTAACGGTTCAGCTAAATTCTTTAAAAGCCTGCCTCAAGTGGGCTATCAGGTTTGATGATCTCACGCATAACCATGGTGGCAAATGCTCCACGCTGTAGTGTAAAGCTAACAGTATCTGAACTAATCACAAAGTCATCGCATTGAATTGAGGCACTCCTAAATCCCCCCTCATTTGATAATTCCTGCATTTCCTTGATAAAAAAGTCAGACGGTTTTACTTGTTCTTGATTTAGTATTTTCGAAATATGGTAATCAAATCTTGTCTTTTTGAAATACGAAAATCCAATCATCGGAATAGCTAGCTTTTGGTCATCAGCCATCGGATATTTTCCAAGTTTTGCATTTTTATCATAGCACACATCACCTTGTTGCGGCACAAACAGGTTTTCACCATATTGATACGCACTAGATAAAGTCAGATTAAACAGATAAGATTGGTATGCTTCTACGTATAATCTACGAATTCCAATTGGAACTGCACGTATTGCTTTTTGAGGATCACCATGCTCCAATATTTCACACATGATTATTTTTTCTAAATCCATTTGAGGTGGGATTATCTTGAGTAGTTCTGCATAGTTAGAGGGATCATTCATTTCCTGTCTTAGCTTGGTGTTTTCTTGCGAGTCATACTGGGAAGTAAAAGACAGAAGGAGGTTTATCGCATCTGAGAATCGTTTTTGTATCAGCGCCTTGCCAACAAGATGAGTTACCGGTCTCTTAGAGCCGAATCTCTGATAGCCATAGAAATTAAGAATTTTTTCTTGTTCTACAAAGTCAACTAAATTAGAACCTGCGCCATTTATTCTTATTATGAAATTATTTCCTATCATATCTTTTGCAGATAGTGGTTTTTTTGTAAAACCGATTTTCTCCAGTGTGATTTTATTATCTGAATAGTTACGAGGGGTATTTTCCTGTCTCATCGAACAGACATATTGTGTTGTTACTGCATGTGCATCCTTTAGTCCAAGCGCCTTTAATCTCATACCAGTTTTTTTAAAAATATTATCCAATGCGTGATTTGTATCAATTCCAGATTTTTTTAGTAGATATACCACATATCCTTGATCAGACATAGATGCCAGAATCTTTTTGTTTAGAATCTCAGATACTGCAAAGTCCTCCAAACGGGTTCGTATTTTTCCTCCACATCCTGTAAACGTAGTTGAGTACAGACGTATTCCAATATCAGCGTCAATTTTTGGGATCACTGTGTTATTGTTACTGTTATGAATTCAGATACTGTAACATCTGCACTTCTAGCAGACACTACAACCTTGTAGATTCCAGGCAGTGCAGATTCACTAGCACTGATGCTGATTGGGATTGTTTGTGAATTAGAGATTTTTGAAACCGGAGTTTTGATAGCAATATCGGAAAATTCCGAAGTGGCCTTTGTTAGAATCTCTACGTTTTGATTTGTAGATACGGTAACATTCAACGATGCCGTATCTCCCTTTTGAATTGTTAATTGTTTAGTAGATGATGAAATTTCAGTTGTAAGTGGTTTTGATAGATCTACCTTACCAATGTTATTTTCCACCCATTCTGTGAACCAAATTTTGTCTCCGGCAACATCAAAACCAAATACCTGAGCAATTCCGCAATCAGATTGATCTCCACAATCAGCCCAGTTTGGGTTCTTTGATGGAACGTGATATTCTATTAGAGATTCATTTTCTATATCAAATACTGCCAAAGCATTAGATGCTTGTTCGTTAAAGTAAAGCTTATCCCCATGAATCTGCGTCCAATATGGCTGACTTACAGGTATTTTGATTATGCCTGTTACGTTTCCATATGTTGCTAATGGAGCAATAGGTGTCGAGTATTTGGTGTATGATTTAGTAGATTCATCAAACTTGTAAAAATTACTGCTTGCTGTGTCTGCAAGCCAAACATTTCCATTTTTATCTACGGATAGTCCGTTCGGGGCTCCAATTGATGCTGGAAGATTAAATGTTTTTGAAAAATCCAACACTGTTACATTTTTTCCAGTGTTAGTTGATATGAAATCATTAAAAGAGTTATAGTCAAATTTTATGAGGGCGCCTCCTTGTCTGAGAAGCCAGTTTGTATACCATATATTTCCAGAGGAATCCACATCAAATCCACCCGCAAAAGAACCAGATATTGGAGACGGAATATTGGTATATGTTTTCTCACTTGAAGTCTGAGTCTGATCATATAGGCTCAGTTTACCTTCATAAAAATCGTTGATCAGAATTTTGTTGCCGATGATTCTGATGTGTTGTGGTAGCGAATCTTCCTTTGTAGGATAACTTACTCTCGTATATTTTTCCTCAGTTGTAGAAAATTTCCATATAGAGTTTAGCGAATCCTCAGTATACCAAATGTCTCCAAAAGAATAATCAATTCCCCACATCATGGAACGGAATTTTTCCGGCCAATCAGGATTTGGATACTCTACAAATGTCTCAAGACTGGGATCAAATTTGGCAATTTTTCCAGTGTTTGTCTGAACAAAATACACCAAACCAGAATCATCAACTTTGATGGCCAGAGGTTGAGTACATTCAGTTGGAATTTTGTATTCAGTTACATATTGTGTTGATTTTGCTTGACCAGTACTACAAAATTGTGACCTTTGTGAATCCGGAAAATTGTCTGCAGTAGTACCAGTTATGGTGATTTTTTCTGTAGAATTTTGTTGATTTGGACTTGGATTGAACGCAACTACAACGGCGGATGATAGTAAAATCGCTGCAAAAAATCCTGCAACGATTATTCCTTTTTTCTTCAATAGCCAGATTTTTGGTTACCACATTATATCTATTCTGGACACTAGAGAAGTTTGAGATCACTAGTAATCTTATCAATTAGATCTTCTGGAGCAGGTCCAATTGAAATACAAGTAAAAGTTCCTGGCGCGATTTGTGTATGTCCTGCATCAGTTACTTGTGACCACGGAAGTCCTAATTCAATGGCTTCTCGCTTTACTGATTCAAGTTCAGATTCAGAATTTACTCTGAGAACAATTTTTGCTTGCCCTTCCCACCACTTGGAAAACCATTCCGGATGAGACTTGCGGACATTTTCGGCTCCAAGGACACATGCGTGTCCAACCTGTGCTGCGATTTTACCTTTTCCCATTCCAAGATCTGCTCGTACTATAATGACTTGTTTTATTGTCAATGTCTGTTTGTGATGTAACACATTGAAAAACTTTGCAAATCAATTTCGAAATGAATTAAAGGAAACATGCTCAAGAATGAACAAATTGTCATACGATGTTGTAATTGCAGGTGCAAGTGTTGCGGGGCTTTTTTGTGCTAGAGAGGTAGCAAAGGCAGGACACACAGTTTTAGTTTTAGAGGAAGATTTTGAGGTAGGTACGCCGGAGCATTGTGGTGGACTAGTATCAGCATCAGGTTTACAGGATTTGGGAATTATCCCTTCAACAAAAACCCTAGAGTCCCCCATAAGAAACGCTCGGCTTACTTCTCCAGGCGGCATAGTTTTAGACGTAGATTCCAAAAAACAAAATATCATCGCGGTCAACAGACGGGAGCTTGACAAACAAATTGCATATCAAGCACAAAAAAACGGAGCAGAGATTAAAGTCAAAACTACTCTCAAAGAATTTAGGCCTCATCAGGCTGTCACAAATGCTGGAATATTTGATTGTAAAATTCTAGTTGATGCCAGAGGAATTTCATCCATAGTACAACGAGATCGAACTGGTACGTTACAATCTGCACAATATGAGATATACGCAGACTGGATACAAAAGGGCTCAGTTGAAGTTAACTTTGACTCGCAAAAATATCCAGGATTCTTCTCTTGGATAATACCTGCAGCAGATGGAATTGGTAAAGTGGGAGTTGCCGGTAGGGGAATAAATGCAGTTTCAACAATAGAGAAATTCCTAGAGAGTAAAGGAAAACACTCTACTATTCGCAAAGTTTTTGCCCCTATCTGGGTTAACGGCCCAATAAGCGAATTTGTCATGGATGATACAGTAATCGTAGGAGATGCAGCTGGTCAAGCAAAACCAACAACTGCCGGGGGAATTTACTCTTGTGGAGTTGGAGGGATATTGGCAGGTCGTGCTATCTCAGATTTTTTGAGCACAAATAAAAAAGACGATCTTAGTTCATATCAAAAACTTTGGTTAAGCAAGTTCGGTAAGGAATTTCAAAAACAGCTTTTTGCAAGAAAAATGCTGGAGCGATTAGATAATTCTACAATTGACAAGATTTTTTCCATGGTTACCCCTGAGATGATATCAGACATATCAAATAATGACGACTTTGATTTTCACACCTCAGCAATAATCAAAATATTAGGACTTCGTGGTTCACTTAAAATTGCACAGACATTTTTTGGTAACGAGATACGAAAATTGCTAAACTAGACAAAAAATGCTTGGGAAGCTATAAATGGAATATTAAGAAAGACAGCACATGTCAACATCACTGACTCTTCCTGTATGCAGCTGTTGCAACAAACATATCATGCCAAATGACAAATGTGTCAAATTCATGTGCCCAGAATGTGGGAGTGTTTTGGTATGGAGATGTCAAAGTTGCAGAGAGGCAGCAAGAACATACACATGCCCTACTTGTAAGTTTTCAGGACCATAAAAAATGGCTAGATTACTTTTGATAACCAAGATCCTCCCAGAAGGAACCGAGATCAATCTGGATGATCTGGCAAAAAATATCTCTGTAAAGCTTCAGGGAGGCATCACTATGGGAAAATATACTAAAGAACCTCTAGCTTTCGGCCTCTTCTTTCTCAAAGCAGAGTTCGATTTAGATGACAAGGAAGGACAAATGGACATGTTAGAAGACACCATCAGATCCGTACAAGGAGTAAGCGAATTTGAGGTAATCAACATGAGTCGTAAATCAGTAGATGTGAAGTGATCTAGTGGCTAAAAAAGAAGAACCTTTGCAAATGAGATTAGGTGAAGCAAAGCAAAGAGATGTCGGTAAAAAAAGAGCACGTATTGGCCCAGATGCGATGGACTTTCTCAAAGTAAATCCTGGAGACATAATTGAGATTACAGGAAAGAAGACTAGTTGCGCAGTTGCGTGGCCCACTGATGAAGACGACAAATTTCCAGATCTGGTCAGAGTGGATGGTCAGACTAGAAAGAACATAGGAGGCGCTCTAAACGACATTGTTAAAATCAAAAAGGCAACAGCAAAAACAGCTAAAGCAATTGTATTAACACCCGTATCTGATGTTGTGACAGTTGACAAGGAATTCACTGACTTTGTAAAAAACAGACTCAAAGGTTTGCCATTTTGTCAGGGAGATGAGATATCAGTAATGATTTTGGGAAACCCCATGGATTTCAAAATCAGCAAAATATCTCCAAAGGGAATAGTAACAATAGACAAAAGTACAGACTTCGTAATTTCCGCAGATAAAGCAATTGACAAGAGAGTCAGAGTTACGTATGACGAGGTTGGTGGACTAAAAAATGAAATAAAAATTATGAGAGAGATAGCAGAATTACCATTAAGACATCCAGAAATCTTCGATAGGCTTGGAATTGAACCGCATAGTGGCATACTATTGTATGGGCCTCCAGGTTGTGGAAAGACTTTGATTGCTAAAGTGCTGGCATCGGAATCTGAGGCCAATATGTTTTCAATTAATGGTCCTGAAATTATGAACAAATATTATGGTGAAACTGAAGCCAAGCTTCGCGATATATTCAAGGAGGCAAAAGATAACTCACCAAGCATAATATTCATTGATGAAATCGATGCCATTGCTCCAAAAAGAGAGGAGGCGTATGGAGATGTAGAAAAACGAGTAGTAGCTCAATTATTGGCATTAATGGATGGACTCACAGACAGAGGAAATGTTATCGTACTTGGTGCAACCAACAGACCAGATAGTGTTGACCCAGCACTAAGAAGACCGGGAAGATTTGACAGGGAAATTGAGGTTTCAGTGCCAAATATCGATGGCAGATTGGAGATTTTACAAATACATACCAGAGGAATGCCAATTGCAGAAGATGTTGAATTAAAACGACTTGCCTCAGAATTACATGGTTATACTGGAGCAGATATCAAATCGTTATGTAGAGAGGCAGCTCTCAAAGCAATTAGGAGATTTTTACCAGAAATCGACTTGGAAACAGAAAAAGTATCTGCAGAAATACTTCAGTCCATGGAAATTACTTTGGCAGACTTTTACGATGCAATTCACGAGGTAGTTCCTACTGCAATGAGAGAATTCTACGTTGAGAGGCCCAAAGTATTTTGGAAAAATGTGGGAGGCTTGGAGGAAGTCAAAAAATCTCTCCAGGAGAACATCATTGTTGCACTAAAGGAACCTCAAAAATTCTACAGTATGGGAATCAAACCGCCACGTGGAATTCTACTGTACGGGCCACCAGGTTGTGGTAAGACATTGCTTGCCCGAGCAGTTGCAACAGAAAGTGGAAGTAATATGATACTTGTAAGAGGTCCAGAAATACTATCAAAGTGGGTTGGCGAATCAGAAAAGGCAATTCGTGAGATATTTCGAAAGGCAAAAACATCTGCACCATGCATCATAATTTTTGACGAGATGGATTCACTGGCCAGAATTAAATCAGGTGAGGAGGCAGGCATAGGTCAGACCATACTTAGTCAGCTTCTCACAGAAATGGAAGAGAGTGGACCTTCAAGAGTCATTGTAATTGGAATTACCAACAGACCAGACCTTCTTGATAGTTCACTTCTCAGACCTGGACGATTAGAACCAGTACTATATGTTCAACAACCCGACGAAAAAGGTAGATTAGAAATAATCAAAATTCTAACAGAAAAAATGCCATTATCAGATAATGTGAATTTGGAAGAAATCTCAGTTTCCACTCAAAACTATACAGGTGCTGATCTTTCAGCATTGTGCAGAGAGGCAGGAGTTCATGCAATGCAAAATAATTCTGACAAAATCGACAGCGTGGATTTTGCTGCAGCATTAAAAAAGATCCGACCATCAATTACCAAAGAAGTTGATCAGTGGTACTTGGCCATAAGGGAAACTATTTCTAATGTGGTACCAAAGTCATTAGATAGGACGTTTTACGGATAAAATATGGCTGACTTTCCAATTAAAAACATAGTTTACGAGAAAATCAAGGATGTGACATCTATTACCGATGTGGATTTGAATAAAGCATTAACAAAAGCAGGTCATGTCTTAGCTGAAGACAAATTCAACAAAATTTTACTCGATTTGGAAATAATTGGTCTAATCAAAGTTTCATGGCTTACCAAGGATACAAGACGTATTGAAATCACAGCTCAAGAAATCGAAGAAGATGAATATGATGAGCAGAATAAGGAAATGATGGAAAAAGATTATGAGGCTTCTTTTCCAGGACTCGAAGAATCTTAGAACCTATAATGAAATGCAGCATCTAGTGCAACTGCGACAAATATTATCGTCAGATATGGTGCGGTTACTTTGTATGCCTTCCATGCAAAATCAGATGTAGGGTTTTTTGTTAGCTTGTAATGATACACCAACATTAAACCGCCGCTTGCTGCAGCTATTGCGACATAGACTAGCCCTAAACCAAACGCATACAATGCGATTGAATAAGGCAATAGAATAGCAGTATTTGCGAGAATATACTTTGATGTTTTTTGCATACCAATTAAAACAGGCAACATTGGTACACGTGCTTCTGCATAATCATCACGAATTTTCATAGCCAGACACCAAAAGTGAGATGGCGTCCATACAAACACCAGAAATCCAACCAGAAATCCCAACAAGTCAATACCAAAAGGAGGAACAAATCCAGTGGCCGCTGTCCAACCAGCCATAGATGCCGCACTTCCCGCAAATCCACCTATTACAATATTAGAAGAGTTTTTTCTCTTAAGCCAAACAGTATAGATAATGACGTAAAAAAATATCCCCAATCCGATAAAAAATGTTGAAATCCAATTTAATGTAAAATATGCATAAACTACAGAGGCCATGCTAACTGCCAGACCATATACCAAAACAGAAGAAGCCTTGATTTTGCCAGATGGGATTGGTCTGGAATTAGTTCTTTTCATCAGAGGATCAATATCTCGGTCATAGTAATGATTCAAAGCGCTAGAACCCGCAGATGCCAATCCTCCTGCAATAATTATATGAATTAATCCCATTGGATCTAGTTCTGGCCCTACTAACTTGGATGCTGCATACATAGAAGTAATTGCAGTAATTACGAGTAAAACTACAATTCTTGGTTTTGATACTTCAAGTAGTTCTTTAGCTGCCAACCCACTCAAAAACTCCCAGTAAGGCATTTAATTTCTTCGACTAGTTCCGCTACAAAAGGAATAAGTACCTCACATTAGGAATCAAGCACAAATGAGTAATTGGGACCTCATGATGCCGGGAATGGGTCTGACGGCGATCGGTATAGCTGGAGTAACAATATCCTATGCCGGAATAGCTCACACTTTTGTTGACGGAATGCATGCCCTAACCGGACTAACAATGTTTGTGGGGTTGATATTCTTATCAGCTGGCATATTGGACGGTGGTGTTTCTACTAGTAACAGAGCCAAGGCAACAACTCTAGTAGTTTTAGCAATTTCACTTTCATTTGGAGCAGCCGCGTTGATTTTTAATTCAATTACGACTATTCCAACATTTATTGGTGTAATGTTAATTGTTGCAGTTCCGGCAATTGTCATGGCATATGTTTCAATGAAAATGCCACAATATGCAAAACCCATTGGAATAATATTTGTTTTAGCAACAG
Organism: Nitrosopumilales archaeon; assembly: GCA_900299125.1. Lineage (GTDB taxonomy): Archaea > Thermoproteota > Nitrososphaeria > Nitrososphaerales > Nitrosopumilaceae > Nitrosotenuis. Next base: position 33,782 of record OMIR01000068.1, read on the forward strand.
GAGCTGCAATTTCAGCATATGTCGCATTTGGATTGTATGGTCCATCACAGTATTTGGTTCCACAAGAAGAAGAGATTGAAGAGAAAAAAATCTCTGCACCTAGTGTACCAACTGCTCCAATCACAGCCAACTCAATACTCAAAGGCTCTTCAGTGCAGGGAGCCCCAGACTATGAGCCAGATGTGGCCTCTGTTCCATCAGGTAACAATATCGAGTGGACTAACTATGATGAAGTGGTTCATTCAGTAACAAGTGCCGTAGATGCAGGTGAAACATTTAACTCAAATCTCATAAACGCTGGGGAAAAGTACCTTCTTGACACATCAAAATTAAAGTCAGGTACTTATGAATACATGTGCATAGTCCACCCATGGATGAAAGCATCATTTGCATACGGTGAAGTTTCCACACAAACAACAACTATTCCTGAACAAGAACAGATGGATTCTCAAGTTGAATCTCCATCTCAAGATGTTGCACCTACTGAGACAGTACCGCCAGTTGAAGTACCTGCTGAGCAGGTTCCGCCAACTCAGACAGCACCAGAAGAAACAACCACACCGTCCACTAGCACTGCTAGTGATTCTGTAATGGTGGAAATGGCTGAGGGGTCATCAGCAAATACAGAGTGTGCTGACAAGTGCTATGTTCCAAGTACAGCACAAGTTACAATCGGCGGTTCAGTCACATGGAAAAATGTAGATACTGCGGCGCATACTGTTACTGAAACTAATTCAAAGTTTGATTCTAGTCTAGTATCTTCTGGAGGAGAATATTCTTTCAAATTTGAAGAGGCTGGGACTTATGATTACATGTGTATAGTCCACCCATGGATGAAAGGTCAAGTAATTGTAGGTTAGTTTGGAAAAAACCCTAGTACTAAGTCAAACTCAAAAAAACACACTATTAGATCATGCAAAAAAAAATCCACTCATAGAGTCATGCGCTTTACTTTTGGGAAAAATCGACCTCAACACGTACAAAGTCAAAGACATCTATTTGACAGAAAACATCGAGAATTCTCCTGTAAACTTCACCATATCAAACGAGGAATTATTGGCTGCATATCAAGAGGCAGAAAAAAGAGGATTAGATATCATAGGGATTTTTCATTCCCATCCTCATTGGGAGGCAATTCCATCACAAACAGATAAAAAATTCATGAGAGTAAACCCAGTCATCTGGATAATTTACTCTAACGAAAAAGATCAGATGAGGGGATTTATTCTTGAATCAGACATCGAACGGGTCTTGATCAAAATTGACGAAATTTAATCTAAGAACTCAATCATTATATGGAATTTCTCTCTAACCTCTATTTTTAATCAATAACACATCATCTTTGAAATAAATATCCCTTTTTTCATTAACAAAACATGATGGAAATACACGTCTACGATACATACGTAGAAGCAAGTGATGGTCACACCATGCATTTTGATGTCATAACATCAGAAAAAGATCATGGTAAGGCAATCCAATATGCAAAACAATGGCTCAAAACCATCGGTGAGGCAGAGGCCAAAGTGACAACAGAAGAATGTCAATTCTGCCACTCACAGGGTGCACCAAAGCCAGTTGAGGATGCAATCAAAGCAAATGGATTCTTCATTCAAAAGATGGAAGGTTGTCCATAAGCTTTTTTTTTAATTTTTAATTACATTTTAATTCTTAATGATCATTACAAAAACAATGTCCAAAGAAGTAAAATATCATAAATTAACAGTAGAGGGTGAAAAGAAAACTCAATGGATATGTGGTTGTTTTGAGACAGTCGATGGTTATTTTTGGTTCTGTACTGAACACAAAAATTCCCTCAGTAAGGCAATCGAAGAACAAATTGACCAATTAGATATGAAACGCATAGTTAGTTAACAACTCTTAGTATTTCAATTCCAAATAACATTATTCTAAACGACTAGTATTCTATAGAACCAAGATTGCTACAAAGGCAGCCACGAAAACTATAGCCACAGTATTGAGCAATTTGATTACGGTGTTAAGTGCTGGTCCGGCAGTATCTTTGTACGGATCCCCGATTATATCTCCGACCACAGCAACTTTGTGCTCATCGCTTCCTTTTCTTCCTTGCATCTCAACTAGCTTTTTGGCGTTATCCCATGCGCCACCGGTGTTTGCTAGATGATAAGCTAAAAAGATACCCGTCACAACTGCTCCCATCAATAGTCCAGCAACTGCGGGTGGGCCTAAGATAATTCCAAGTACAATAGGCGCGGCTATTGCAATAGATGCAGACTTCCATAATTCGCGTAGTGATGCAACAGTGGCAATATCGACACATTTAGCATAATCAGGTTTAGATTTACCAGTTAGAATTTCAGGATCAGCTTTGAATTGACGACGAACCTCATCAACCATTTTCGTTGCCGCTCGCGATACACCGCCGATTAGTTGCCCTGTGATAATAAATGGAATTAGGCCGCCAACAAGCAACCCTATGACCACACCAGGGTTGGAAAGTCCATAGTCAAATGCGTGTGAGAATACTTTGGCTGCTTCGTATTGAAAAGCTTGAATCATTGCCAGTGCTGCAAGACCTGCACTAGCAATTGCAAATCCCTTGGTTACGGCTTTAGTGGTATTTCCTACAGCATCAATTTGATCAGTTATCTTTCGGTTTTCTTCACCCATTCCAGTCATTTCAACAATTCCTCCAGCATTATCAGAGATCGGTCCGAATGCATCGATACTCAAAACAATTCCGGCAAGACTGAGCATTGCCATTGCAGTGAGAGATGTTCCAAAAATACCATAAAGTAAGGATTGTGACGGATCAGGTGCTGCAGATGATGCAATTGAAAATGAGATTACTATTGCAACAACTAATGCAATCATGAACGGTCCTGTAGACTGCATTCCTTTGATAATTCCCATCAATGTTAGAGACGCATATCCCCATTTTGCAGAATCAGTGATTTCTCTGACCGGTTTATACTTGTAGTTGGTGTAATTATCAGTAATTCTCTGTATAACTGGCACTAGTATTACGCCCACAATAGTGCAACCAAATAATGCGTAGGAAAGTTTGTCATTGCCCAAAAACATTGTTGTAAAGACATAGTTTAGACCTATTGCAATTGCGGCAGAAATATAGAATGAGCGATTCAGAGGCTTCATTACGTCATCTCTAGTCTTTGAGCCAATTGTGGCAGTGCCAATAATTGATGCAATCATTCCAGCTGCACCTATTAGAATTGGATAAGTCATGATTTTTGGCAAGCCAATTAATGCGCCAATTAGAATAGAAGCTAGGACTGTAACAATATATGATTCATAAACATCTGAGCCCATACCAGCGGCATCACCCACATTATCACCTACATTATCAGCAATCGTTGCGGGGTTTCTCGGATCATCTTCTGGTATATTGGCCTCAACTTTTCCAACTAGGTCTGCGCCCATATCAGCAGCTTTTGTAAAAATTCCACCCCCGATTCTTATGAATAAAGCGATGAGACTGGCACCAATACCTACACCTGCAATAGTGATTGGGTCAGGATAAACCATGAACAGAATAGATAATGCCATTAATGCCATCGCTGGAACTACTAGTCCAACAGTAGCACCGCCTCTAAATGCCAAAGCAAATGTCTTACCAAGACCACTGTGTGTTGCATTTGCTGACCTAACTGCCGCTTTGACAGTAATTTTTAGCGAAACAATACCAGAAACTGCAGAGAGGGCAGCTCCTACCGCAAATGCTATTCCGTTAGAGCCTTGAAAGAAGAATCCAATTACAATTGATAGACCGATTGCTATTGGAATGATTATTTTTAGTTCACGTTTAAGAAATGCCGCAGCTCCTACTTTTACTGCATCAGAGATATCCGTCATTTCTTTGGTTCCGGGATTTTGTCTTAATACCCACATGGTATAAGCACCGGCAACTGCAAAAGATGCAATAGAAGCTATAACAGGTATAAGAAACTGGATTGGAATCTCCATGATATAACTGCCTGCCTAAAAATACGGCATATAAACCATAAAACTAGGATTGTCGCTTTTTGTATGGAGTAAATTTTTTGCCCTTGAGAACTTGACGTACAAGATTATTGAATCTCTTCCCGTGCGAGAGATATGGAAATCTCTGGTGAACCAATTCATGTGCTATTGTATCATCCAATGCCTTTTCATCTGGGATCTTTTTGACATTGATAAAGATTAGATTATGATTCATGTAAGATACTCCATAATACTTGTAGGCAGTAGTTCTTCTCCCCATAGTTATTTCCTTTGGCATTTCTAGAACTTCTTTTGAGGTCATCAACACTTTAGGCTCTTGAATCGACAAACGATTTGAAAAGATTCCAGTTTTTTCAAGTATACTAAAGCGAAGTTCTTCGTCTAGTTGCACATGTTGTAGTGTTAGAAAGAAACTAAATCAAACAGTGTCAATTCTTATCAAAAATTTGGTTAAGTTGTTAATACTTTGACAAAACTTTTTTGTAATTTTTTACAGCCTCAATGATTACAGTCTTTGCGACATTTGCCGAATCCCATCCTAGAACCTCTACTTTTTTGCCTTCCAAGTCCTTATAGACTTGGAAAAAGTGAGCCATCTCCTTAAGATTGTGTGCCTCAATATCAGAAATATCTTTTGTGTTCAAATATCTCGGATCTGTTGTTGATACGCAGATAACCTTATCATCTGATTGTCCTTGATCCTTTAACTTGAGCAAACCTATTGGTCTACACTCAATGAGAATTCCAGGAAAGGTAGGATTTGTGACCAGAACTAGGGCATCAAGTGGATCGCCATCCTCGGATAATGTTTGAGGGATTATTCCATAGTCACCCGGATAATGAAATGGTGAAAAAAGTACCCTATCTAGTTTCATCATATTGTGCTTTTTATCATATTCGTACTTGTTCTGAGAGCCTTTTGGAATTTCTACTACCACATTAATAATTTCTGGAATATCTACACCAGTCTCAATATCATGCCAAAAATTCTTTGTCATATCCATTCTATCAAGAAAGGAATAATCTATACTTTGAGATTATAGGGTCAGAGTTTGTAGTGTGTAATCATTTATCATACAGCCACCGTCTCATCATACCCCTAGATCATACGTTCCAGTAGATTTTTTGTTTTATTTCTAATTTCTTGTGTAATGTTGACTATAACTAATCCTTCATTAGGTTGTCCATAGAGGACAACAGAGTTTTGTGGAGCATAAATGCATACAGGGATTACCAATAGGTCTTCTTCACCATTGACTAGGATTTGTGTTGGCGGTTTTGATGAAAAAGCCTGTTTTATTACATCGATGCTTTGCTGAGTAATATGTGCAGCTGGGTTATCACAGTACAGTTTTGAAACATTACTTACTGGGGAAATTCTCTTTTCTCGTTTCTCATATCCGTCAATAATTTGAAGTGATGGGATAAATCCAAATTGCAGCATGTTTTCAGTTGTGGCATCACCTACAGTGATTAGATAGGCATTTTTTGGGATATGTTTTAAAATAATCTCCGAGGTAGTTTCTTTGAGTAGAATTCCTAGTGGAGTTTTTAACTCATCACGAAGTGATTCGGGTAATTTCAATAATACTAGGCAGTAGCGCCTTGCATTTCTTCTTTTAGCTTTGCTGCTAGAATACTGCATTGAGCTGCAACATTTTTTGCAGACATGCGAATCGCTTCAGCGGATGGAGATGAGGGATGCGATAAAATTACTGGTTTTCCCTTATCTGAACCCTCCATTATCCCAGAATTGAGAGGGATTTCTCCAATGAATGGTATGTTGAATTTTTCACTTATTCGTTTTGCTCCGCCCTCACCGAAGACATAATGCTTATCGCTGCATTTTGGACAGATAAAATAACTCATATTTTCAATTACGCCAATAATAGGAACGTTGAGCTTGTTAAACATTCCAATTGCCTTAGTTGCGACATTGGATGCTACATCTTGTGGTGTGGTAACAACAAGTATTCCGGTAATTGGAATTGTTTGTGCTAGGGTTAATGGTATGTCACCAGTTCCTGGCGGAAGATCAACTACAAGATAGTCAAGATTCGACCAGTTGGTATCCACTAAAAATTGTTTTAGTATTCCTGAAATTATCGGTCCTCGATAAATCGCAGCCTGATGTTCTTGTTCTGCAAAAAATCCAAATGAGACTACCTGAATTCCATTCATCTCAACTGGTTGTAGTTTGTTGTTATCAACTTCCATGAACGCTTTTTGCATACCAAGCATTAATGGAATACTAGGTCCATAGATATCAGCATCAAGTAATCCAACTTTGGCACCAGATTGTGCAAGTGCTAGAGCCAAGTTTAGAGAAACGGTTGATTTCCCAACTCCTCCCTTACCACTGGCTACTCCAATTATGTTTTTGACAGATGACATGGCTTCGTCTGCATCAAGTGATCTGCCCTCCATCACTTTAGCGGTGACTTTGATATCAGAGATTTTTATTCCATCTAATTCGTTTATTGCTCGACGAACATCCTGTTCTATTTGATCATTGAACGGACATGCTGGTGTTGTTAGTTCTAAAGTGAATTTGAGATTACCGTCGTTTAACTCCAAGTCCTTTATCATGCCCATTGATACGATGTCCTTTTTCAAGTCAGGATCAATAACTGTGGCAAGTTTGGTAAGAACTTGGTCAATGCCAACCATGCACAAAAAATTTGAAATACATTATTTAAAGATAGGTCAATTTCCAAAACACGTGTGTTTTTTTGCAGAAAATTACATCTTAGGGATTCCTAATCAGAAATTATTTTTTACCAAATCTAAAACCAAACAGTACAAAAATCACATAATATCGACCAAGGAGAGACGAAGATTCGCAAAAATTATTGTAAAGTTACCCAAAGATTCATAAATTATGCGCATGGAGTTTCGCACAGTTGTTTTCTATATCGACCCTGGAGGATGTTGTGAGGATCCCACCAAGTATGTTTGGTGCATCGCTCAAAAAAGCAGCAGTTGCTATCCTCAAAGAAAAATACGAGTCCATGATAAATGCCGAGCTCGGTTATATCATCATGATTTTAGATGCTAAAGTGGATGAAATGGGAAAAATGATTGCCGGAGATGGTGGAACATATCACAGAGTCGAATTTGAAGCGCTAACTTTTACTCCAAAACTACAAGAAATTGTATTAGGTGAAATTGTAGACATTACAGACTTTGGTGCGTTCGTGAGAATCGGTCCAACTGATGCTTTACTACATCTTTCACAAGTGATGGATGATTATTTGCAATCTGATGTCAAGTCAGGTATGATCATAGCTAAACAAAGTAACCGTACACTCAAAGTCAACTCTACACTTCGTGCAAGAATAACTGCAGTATCTCTCGGTAAGGCAGCAACGATGGGTAAAATCGGAATTACGTGCAGACAGCCTTTCTTAGGTGCTGAAGATTGGATTGCAGAAGAGATTAAGAAATCTGGCAAAGATGGCGGAGAATCTGAAAAGAAAGAAAAAAAGCCAGTTGAAGTGAAAAAATAAATGGCAAAAGAAATGGCTTGCAGAAAATGCAAGTGTGTGTTTGTTGGAAAAGTTTGCCCAGTTTGCAAATCTTCGGATTTAACTCCAGATTGGACAGGTGTTGTTTTAATTGGAGATCCAGAAAACTCGCATATCGCAAAGACATTAGGAATTACCCAAAAAGGAAAATACGCACTAAAGATAGCATAGAGAGATCATATTCAATTTATTAGCTAATTTCAATAATTTTGATTAATCGATCCCAAAATTTATTCAAGTATAATGTATAGAAAAATTTCTATTTAGGTCAAAAATTAAGTGGTATAAATGAAACATAGAGAATTACAACGATTTTTGGTTGAAGATATTAACCGTGGAGACATCACCAGTGAACTATTATCAAATAAACAAATCAATGCTAGAATCATTGCTCGCCAAAATGGAATTGTAGCAGGAACAAAATATGTTAAAGCACTTTTTGTTGCAAAAAAATGCAGAGTTCAAGTCATAAGAAAAGATGGTCAAAATATCCAGGCAAATCAAACAGTACTTCAGATTGAAGGACCCGTAAAATCTATTCTTAGTTGTGAAAGAACGGCCCTGAATCTTTTATCAAGGATGAGTGGGATTGCTACTTCTACAAATCAGCTTGTCAAAAAAGTGAAAAAAATTAGCAAGAAAACCGATGTATACTCAACAAGAAAGACCGCTCCTGGTTTACGCTTTTTTGACAAGGAGGCAGTAGAAATTGGTGGCGGGCGAAAACATCGAATCACTCTATCAGATATGATCATGATTAAAGATAATCATATTGCTGCAGAGGGATCAATTGTTGAATTAATCAAAAAAGCAAGAAAAAAGGCCAAATTATTTGAAGTCGAGGTAGATACATTCGCTGATGCAATATTAGCGGCAACTCTAGGAGTTCCGATATTAATGTTAGATAATTTTTCTCCTGAAATGATAAAAAGAACAATCAAAGAGTTGGAAAAAATGCACCTTCGTAAAAAAATCAGACTAGAGGCATCGGGGGGAATAAACATCAAAAATATACAAGACTATGCAAGAACTGGAGTCGATATGATTTCTGTCGGCAGCATAACAAATTCGGCACCGGCCGTAGATTTTAGCTTAGAAGTTTAGCTAATTGCGAGCATTCTTTCTATAGCCAGCCTTGCTTTGTCTGCGGTTGGTTTTGAAACTCTTACTTCATGTTTTTCATCAAGTAGTGCAGCATGTACTTTTTCAAGGGTAATCATTTTCATATATTGACATACGGCAGATCTCGATGCTGGAATGAAAGTTTTTTCAGGATTTTGTTGTTGCATTCTATACAATATTCCAGTTTCTGTCGCAACAACAAAGTTCTTTCCAGCAGATTGTTTTGCATAATTCATCATTCCTTCCGTAGACATAATCTGAACTTGTCTACCCTGATAGTCACCCACCGCTACATCATACATTATCTGAGATGTACAACTGCATTCTGGATGAACTAACAATTCAGAGTTAGTATACGAATCGAGAAGAGTGTGAATTTCTTCAGAACGTATTCCAGCATGCACGTGGCACTCACCTGCCCAAATGTACATATTTTTTCTTCCAGTCATTTTTGCCACATAAGAGCCTAGAAACATATCAGGCAAAAATAAAATCTCTTGTTCCGGTGGTATTGCTTTTACTACATTTACTGCGTTTGAGGAAGTGCAGCAGTAATCTAACTCAGATTTGACTTCGGCTGAGGTATTAACATAGCCTACGGCTAGAGCTTTAGGATGTTGTTTTTTCCAGTCCCTAAGCTGTTCAACTGTTATCGAGTCAGCAAGTGAACAACCAGCACCCAAGTCTGGAATTAAGACTTTTTTGTCAGGACATATTATAGCGGCTGTTTCTGCCATGAAATGGACTCCGCAAAAAAGTATGGTCTTGTTAGGCGTTTTTGCTGCCTGCCTCGATAATCCCAGAGAATCACCTATAAAATCTGCTACATCCTGAACTTCAGGTAGTTGATAATTATGTGCAAGTATTACTACGTCTTTTTCTTTTTTGAGTTTTATGATTTCGTCCTGCAACATCCGATCATAGTAATATTGGAATTATTCATTTAAAGACTGGCATAATAGTGGGATTTTACGAATTTGGCCAAAATTACGGCAATTTTTGCCTGAATTACGTACCTATTCGAATATCATCCATGCACGCTTCACGTAAACACTCGATGGCTGACAAAATCGCCAATCTACTTGTTTTTGGATTGGTCGGATCTGGAACATTTTCAACTTGTATTGTGATTTTACCAAATTTTCCTAGAGCTTCTATTTGATGAGTGTTTTTCTCTGTTAAAGGATCGGCTACTATCTTAACCATTGTTCTAGCACTTCCCAAGCCAGCTAAACTAAGTAGTGCAGATACATTGATGTTAGCTGGAAAAAGTGTTACTGCTTCTTTGGCAGGTCCATCAAAAATGGTAGTTTTTTGTGTTATTGAACCAATATCGATTTTATTTTTTTCAAAGAATTTTGCTCCAGTTAATGCTTTGGGATTTTTTGTAGTGACCAAACATACTGATTCAAGCTCATTCTTTACAGATTTTATAGCATCCAATCCTGCAATTGCACCTGAAGGGAGATAGATTTTTTTCTTAAATTCTTCACAAGCATCAATCAATATGTCAAATACAGACTCATCGAGTAGAGCACCTACACTCATAATCAACAGGTCTTTTTTATTTTGAAGAATACTCAAAGCGTGATTTTTTACAGCGTCTTGAGATGCCGCCTCAACAACAATATCAACATTATTTGAGGATAAAAGATGAGGGTTTGCAACTATGACTGGTTTTATAATGAGCTTAGATGAAAGCGCTTGAGCTTTTGTTTCATCGGAATCATAAATATGAGTCAATTCAGCATTAATTTTTTTGGCGTCTATTGCCAATGCTATTTGTGTGCCAATAGCGCCACATCCCAATAGACCTATCTTCTTCAATAAGATGCGATCATATATCTAGTAAATGAATTATATCATATTGCCAAAGAATTCAAAGTAGGAAGAATTAACTAGTCAAAATATCGATTATACTTATGGCAAAAAGAAAAACCGGAAAGCATCAAAGATTTGCAGATCAAAAGGCTGCCCGAAGACGTCGAAAAAAGTAAATCAGCTTGTAGCTAGTTGGATGTTAACAGTTCTCTCATCCCAAGGGTTTTATTTTATAAAATAAAGTGAACCTATGCTCAACACAGTCTACAAAGAGGCAATTAGGAATCGTGAAAAAATTCTTTCCGTCATAAGAGGCCCCAAATTCGAACAAATTGTAGGAATTGCGAGGCAAAACTGGATAGAATATTGTCCAAAAAAGCAAGACTCCACATTATGCGGCATCGACTCAAGTTTTAACAGTACGAAATTTCAGGGCATGGAACTTTGGGTTGTCACTGCTGTCGGAATGCAATCAAATGGATTACTCATAGATAGTTTACACAGACAGGGATTGGGAAGAATCGGATTGGATATTTCAAAAATGGCAAGCGAGATGGAGGTTGATATTTGTAAAAAAGCCATCGAGGTCTCTGACACAGTTATGATGGATGGTTCGCTATATTCTCAGTTCATGACTAGACAGACAGGTCTAACGCCAGAAATCGTAAGAATTATGACTCGCAAAAACAATGTCATTTTTATCGCCAAGACATCAAACACCAATGTCCAGTTCAAAGATCTGGGCTCACAGGCAGGCGATATTTTCTATTATAATCACGCAGTCAAATCCCCAGGATTTAGTAGAATTTTTGTGGATTCTGAATTTGGAAGAGACAAAAAAATATCTTCAATTTATGCTAGACTCTCAGACTCTACACCATTGATAAAAATAGAGTTATTTGGAGATAATCATACAGAAGACGAAGTAAAAATTATGTTAGATAAACTAGCTAAAACAAGCGTTGGTGGATACCCATACGCCCTCAAACTTGCACATAATAATTGCAAGATTAGTAGTGGCGACTTGGCAAAGTTAGTTAGCCTATACGGAATTTCAAATGAGATCGGTTCGAGAGAAGTCTTGGAATGAATAAAAATTAAACATAATGATCAATTTGAAGCATTTGGTTTTGCCAGATGATATCTAATTTTTTCTATTGTTGATTTTATATTTAAAGCAATTCTCAGGTAGGCTTGCAATGTTTCTGAATCAGGAAAAATATCTTTTTGTGATTTCCATTCTGAGGTAATGAGTATTTTTGCATGTGATTCTTTCTTTGGTTTGTATTTGTACCAATAAGAGTCATCTTTTACTATTTGAGATATCTCATAATTTACTTTGGCTTTGGGTTTATAGACTGAAACAGTAATTGTGTTTTCTTTTAACAATGCATGTATCATAAGTTCATGAAGTTTTTTGTCTCCATCTAATGCGGCTATAACATCATCTGCAACCAAACCAGGTGGGAGTGTTGTGAGTTTGCCATAACCACTCCATAGAAAATCATCAATTTTAGAATGAAATCTTCCTTTGAGTACTTTAGTCAAAGTTCCAAAATTTAGAGGTCCTAGAACATATTCAGATGGAAATGATAGAAAGAATCGCAGTTTCCACATTGTTCCCTCTGCAATTCCCATCCCATAAAATCCTCCAGGAGCAAATTCACTTTTTGTTACGGTTTTTCTTTTAAGAATATCAATGTAGTCGATATCACCATTTGTTTTAATCACACCTCTACTTGCAATGCCAGGTGTTGGTCCGTTAAGTGATGATCTTGGATAATCATACTCAAAATCCATCGTACCGTCTGGAACCAACCTACATTCGAGGCCTAATGACATTAGATGCTTGTGTAGTTTTTTTGCAACTTTCTCTTCCACAGATGTAGCAACGATAGTGTCAGAGTAGTCAATCACGGCCTAGATACGTCTTTAATATTTTTAAAATTATCTAAGAAATGATAATAATTGTAAAAAACTCATAATTTAGTAAAATTTTTACATATAAATATAAATAAAATATAGATTTTACATCATGCCTAATACTAAAACACTCAACATGGGTCAGTACAGTTTCAATCTTGGAATTTATTTATATGATTGAATGAGTTTTTGCATGCAATTTTTTCTGAGGAACGATATATGACCCTGGGAGTAGTTATTGGTGAATCAAAACCGACATCTGTTACTGCTCAGACATCAAGACCATTATCAGTTGGAGAATATGTAATCATTGATTCAGATGATGGAAAGATTCTAGGTTTGGTAGAGAGATCATTTGTTTCAAGTGCGGCTCTTATGGACATACATAATTTTGATGAAGCCATTGAAAGTAAGGAAATTGCCGATATTAACACTCGTGATAAGAGCTTCACTGCAAAGATTGGAATTTTAGGGTATCTCGCACAGTTACAAAAAAGTTTGGTTGTATTACCAGCTATTCCACCCATTCCTGGAACGAGTATTTTATCTGCCACTAAAGATGATCTTGGAATTATTTTTGGCCCACAGAAAGATGAGTGGGTAAATGTAGGCACATTATTGAGAAACTCGCAGATTGAGGCAAAGATAAATTTGAACAAAATTGTTTCGAGGCATTTAGGAATTTTGGCGATGACAGGAATGGGAAAAAGTAATCTTGTATCATTATTAGCAAAACAAATTTCTATGCTTGACGGTACTCTGATAATTTTTGACTATCATAACGACTATGCAGACTTGCACATACCGGGAATCAACGTCATTGATGCAAAGATCAACCCCAGATTACTGGATGCGCCAACTCTTGCAGATGTTTTAGAAATCAGAGAGAATGCAGACATTCAGCAAAGGATTTTACGATTAGCATTTACATCTGAAGTTCAAAGGTCACAGAATTTTTGGGATTCTTTAGATCATAATGTTGCCATGATTGGTGCCGCCCCAGAGCGTAAAGACGATAGGCATTCAGCAGCCAGAGTTCAGGATAAAATTGATGATGCTAGGCACAGATTTGCAGATATTTTGGATCCAGATATTATGGATCCATTAGGTCTCATCAAACAAGGGAGAGTTAATGTCATCAACATTTCTGAATTATCCGAAAAACAAGCAAATGTAGCATTGGCATATTATTTTCAGGAATTACTTACAGATAGGAAATCAGCATTAATGGCAAAGAGTGCTAAAAGTAAGAATGCAAAAAGATACCGATTCGAGAGTCCAGTATTTGTTATAATAGAAGAAGCACATGTCTTTATCCCTAAAGGAGAGGAAACCCATACGAAATATTGGGCTGCAAAAATAGCTCGTGAAGGAAGAAAATTCGGATTAGGTCTTTGTATTGTTTCACAAAGACCCAGAAATATCGATCCTAATGTTTTATCACAAATGGGATCATTAGCAGTAATGAAGATAGTTCAGGAAGATGATCAACGACAGATCATGGCTGCGGCAGAGTCAATATCACATGATCTGATAAACCAATTAACTTCACTAAATGTGGGGGACGCCGTATTTGTAGGCCAATGGGTAAATTTGCCCGCCATAATTCACATTGAGGAAGTAAAGGACAAACCAGTTGGGTCTGATAAAAACGCAATTTCAGAATGGAGGTCTGCAAAAAAATTTGAAAAGGTAGCAAACGAATCTACACAGGAATTAATAAAAAAAGATCTTTTGCTTGATTGAAATGATCTTCTCACATATCTCTGACACACACCTTGGTTTAACTCAGTATGGATTGGAGGAGAGAGAAGATGACATTTATTCATCATTTAATGAGTCAATTGATATTTCCATAAAAGATCATGTAGATTTTGTAATTTTTGCAGGAGATATTTTTCACGTACCAAATCCCAGCGGTACTGCGATTTTACAAATGGCAAATGCCCTAAAAAGACTCAAACAGAACAACATCGAATCGTTTTTTGTTCTAGGTGAGCATGATGTCTCACGTATACGCTCCGACCCTATTCCGTATGTGTATCACAACCTAGAATTTTCAAGATATGTCGGACAAGGAAAACCATTCATTCACAGAGGAGTTTTAATTGCAGGTTTTGACAAAATCCGCCGAAATGAAATTACTCAGTATTTGGAAAAATTTTCAGAGTTGGACAAAATTGCATCCGAGCATCAAGGTCACAAGATTTTGATTTTGCATCAAGGAATTTCTGAGATGAACCAGTTTGCAGGCGAATTGGCTTCTACTGATTTGCCAAAAAACTTCACATATTATGCAATGGGTCATCTTCACGATAGAAATCTAAAAAAGTTTTCACAGCTAGGAGGACCTATCGCATATCCAGGTTCTATAGAAATGACCAACAGCGAAGGAATTAAAGAAACACAGAAAGGTTTCTATCAAGTAGATATTTCAGAATCTGAAGCAAAAAGTAACTGGGTAAAGCTAAATACCAGACCGCAATTATCTGAAAAAGTCGAATATGAGTGTCTAGGAGAAAATATAGGAAAAATATTAGAAAAGATTTCTACATACTCCAAAAAACCAATTTTAGAATTAAAAATTCATGGTAAAAATATCGAATCTGAGATAATACAAAGACATACTTCAAGACTTGCTCAACACACATTGTATTACACATGGAAGATATTAGAGGAAGGCAGCGATAATGTAATACTAATAGACAGACCTTCAAGTATCGATGAAGAGTTATTCAAACTAGCTACTAATTTCTTAGGATCAAATAATAAAGCAATATTTGCAATACAAGAATTACTACCATTACTTTCATCAAATAGAATCAAAGAAGCTGAAAATGTGATTCTAGAAGAATTTGTGAGGTTTAGAAAATGATCAAAACAGTAGAATTAGTTAATTTTATCTCACATTCTGAGACAAAACTTGACTTGGATGAAGGAGTAACGGTTTTTGTTGGTTCTAATGGTGCGGGAAAATCAAGCATAATAGACGGTATTACCTTTGCGTTATTCGGTGAGCACACAAGAAAATCCAATAAATCTTTGATTCGCCGGGGGTCCAGTCAAGCTTATGCAAAGATCCGATTTTCAGCTAAAAACAAAATATTTGAGGCAACAAGAAAAATTGATGCAAAGGGAACAGTTTCTGCATTATTTACAGAAATTAAAGAAGGCCAAGAGATCTCACTTGCATATGGAGAACGTAAACAGTTTGGCGAATCCACAACGCATGAGATAGAATCTACACTTGGCCTAGATTTTTCAAAGCTAAAGATTGCGTCCATAGTACAACAAGGAGAGCTGAGCAATATAATAAAGGCAAAACCGAAGGAGTTCAAAGAACTGATCAATGCCATAATTGGAATAGACAAACTAGATTTAGCCTCAGAAAATCTCAAGGTAGTTCAAAAATCTTTTAGAGAAACGATTTACAAAAAATTTGGCTATGATGATACACACATTCCAATTTTAGAAAAAGAAATCATCCAAAAAGATATTGAAATTAAAGAAGTTGAACCGCAAAAACAAGATTTACTTCTAAAAAAAGAATCCAAACTAAAGGAGTTAGATGATCTTCAAAACAAGTTTAATTCAGATTCTACTAAAGAGATCATACTTAAGCAGATTGAAGAAAGAAAAACTGAATTAATACGATATGTAAAGGATGCAATACTATCAATACAAAAATCAATAACAGAAAAAGAAAGAAAAATTCGCGATTGTCAAGGCTGTTTTGAGTTTGTAGTAAAAAAGGAAGAACTTGATTTAAAATTGGTAAATATCAAATCAGAATTAGAAGACATTAGAAAAAAAAGCTCAGAGTTGGAGACAAAGAAAGCTATTCTGACAGAACATGAAGAATTAGCAAAAAGACTTCAACCGCAAGATGGAAAATGTCCAGTATGTGATTCACAAGTTAGTGCTCTAAAACCAATTTTTCAGATAGGACACATTAAAGCGGAACAGGAAAACATCAGAAACATAATTTTATCATTAGAATCAAAAACAAGACAATTAGTTCTTGATGAAAGAGAGATTTTGGAACAAAGTAAGAAATCGGCAGTTGCAAGGGCCACACTTGATGCACATTCCATACAGAAACCAGAACAACTCAGTCAACTAATTCAAGAAGTTGAAACAGAAAAGGTAAAAATTCAAAATATTCCTATAGTTATGACCAACTCGGGTCTGCTTCAAGCTTCAGAAATCGATTCACATGCAAAAACACTTTATTTGAATATAGATAGATTACAAAAAGAAATTTCAGGTTTTGATCAGAATGAATTTTTAAAGCTAAAAATTAATCTTGATTCTACAAAAAAAGAACTAAGCAGAATAGATCAAGAATACGGCGCTATAACACAAAAGATTTTACATTCACAAAATAGAGTAAATGAAATAAAATCTATTCTTAATGAACTTGCTTACGTTAAAGATTACATTGCAGAATTAGATGAGATCCAGAACAACATCTACAGCAGAGACGGTCCAGTCGCTACAAGCCTGAGAACTTGGGCATTGTCAACAATATCTACAAAGGCATCAGAGTATTTGGAAATTTTGAACACAAAAATTCACAGGATTACTCTTACTGAAAAGACACGTGACATATCAATAACCTGTTATTCTAAAAACAACATAGTTGATATTGAATCACTTTCTGGCGGAGAACAAGTAAGTGTTGCTTTATCTCTGAGATTAGGAATGGCACACCTTTTAGGCTCTTCAAATCTCAATTTTGTTATTTTGGATGAACCGACAACTCATCTAGACAGCGATAGAAGAAAATCGCTAGTCGGGGTTTTATCACAGCTTACTGACATGTCAACAACAAATCCAACTCAATTTATTATCATCACTCATGATGCTGAGATTTTTGAGGATTCAGCTGTTGAGAAGATTTATCGATTTGAGTCCGGAGAGAATGGTACACAAGTTAATTTGCTCTAGCCACCTGTGAGTTTTGCAAACTTTTCATTCTTTGATAGCTTTTCCATAAATTGTAGATTAGAGAGTGCGACAATGGCTGACTCAACCACAGGCGGACTTGGATCATCGAGAGCTTTAGTCAAAGTTGGAATTGCGTCTTTTGCTCCCACCACACCGAGAGCTATGGCGGCCTCATGTCTTACAAACATGCTTGGATCGTTTGATGTTGCATCCTCCAAGTGAGGAATTGCGCTACGAAATCCCATTTGTCCTAGTGAGAATGCTGCCTCGTGTCTTACCAGCTCATTTTCATCATTTTTGAGGACTTTGGCAATGTATGGGATCTTATCTTCGCCTCCAAAATCCACCAAGATACATGTTGCACGTGTTCTAATAACATAATCTTCATTGTTTAGCAATTTTACAAAATACTCAACGTCTTTTTTTTCATATTTGTCTTCCATTTCAGCAAATAATGCAAGTCTTTTTTCCGGAATAACGTCCACAAAATCAAGATAATTTTCTGATATATTATCGTTATATGACACGGTTAGATTTTATAATAAAACGAAAAATTAGTAGAATATGTCAGTTCAGATAGGACAAAAGGCACCGAATTTTGAAACTTCCAAGTGGGTTCAAGGAATTCCTACCAACTTTGATCAAGAAAAAGATCATATTGTTTTAGTCGAAGTATTTCAGGTAAACTGTCCCGGATGTTTCCTATACGGAATTCCAGAAGCAATTAACATTTACAACAAATACAAAGACCAAGGGGTAAGAGTTTTAGGCATTGCCACTGCCTTTGAAGATTTTGATAAAAATACTCTAGAGAACTTGGAATTATTAGCTAAAACTGGCGACACTGTGGGTGAGACAAAAAAGGCACTTGCAATGTATGGTAAAAGCTCTGATGGTAAAATTCCATACAAGATTCCATTCCCACTTGCAATGGACAATCTAGTAAAGGTATCAGGTAAACCATCCCCACAATCAGTAACGGAATTCATAAAATCGCAACTCCCAGATTTCGATATGCAACCAGAAGAATACAAGAAGCAGATTATTGCGAGAGTAGAACAATATATGATGTCCAAAGAGTTTTCCGCAGGGACATTTGACAAGTTTCAGTTACGAGGCACTCCGTCAACCATATTGGTAGACAGAAAAGGAATTTTACGTGATGTATCTTTTGGACAATCAGGACATATCGAATCCATAATCGAACAATTATTGCGTGAAAGTTAAGATTTTTTTCTTTTCAAGTAAACTGCAGTTGTGGTCGCAATTCCAGCTGCAACGACTACAGATATTGTAGCCAAAATCACCGTTAAGTTTTCTTGATTGAGTCCAAGAGCATCAGAAGATGAAGTCATATTTGTGAATTTTTCATTATTAGTAAATTGATTTTTTATTTCTAGAGTATGAGTCCCATTTCCTACAAATTCTAATGTTACAAATGAAATCTTGTCATTTTGCAGTATTTTGGGGCTAATTTGAGCACCGTCAAGTGAGAACAGCATTTCCCCTTTTGTTAGTTCATTAGGAATTTGTAGTTCGCCAATATTGTTTTCAAGACTACTAACAATTTGAATTACTAAAGTGTCATCCTCAAAAGAAATAGTCCTTACATCAAAATTTGCAGTAGTTTCTATGTTAACAGGTTTGGAATTCACCATTACCGAAAATGTCGTTTTAAGTCCAGTCCTATCAGAGATCGGTTCAGCAAATACAGGTAAAATCACAAACAGAATCAACAACGGTAAAAGAATTTTCAATTTATGCTGGGATTATTCTTTTGCGTAGTTCCTTGTCTTTTGAAATTCTGGGGTGGGCTTTGTCTGCAAGGATAATTTCGAACCAATAATGGAATCCATCCTTGTACAAAAAATATGAACCAAGCAATTTGAGATTCTTGTATTTTTCTGCAGTTCTATTTTCTGCGACTTGTTGCATGTTAATGTCTGCCTTGATTCGAGTAACACCCAAATGTTTTTGCCTTCTTCCTGCTACTGGTCTTTGTCGTCTCATACCACCAGTACCGACGCGAGTGCGAATTACTACAATTCCTTGTTTTGCTTTGTAACCTAGTCTTCTAGCTTTGGTTATTCTACTAGGTTTTTCAACTCTATGGAATGCGGGCTGTTTTCTCCACTCTATGGCAGATTTTCGGATTTCTGGCGAGTTTTGTTGCCAATGTTTTAGCCATACTCGATCTTGCGCAGTAAGCATTAACGCGATTAATTTTTACCCCTTAATATGCGTAAGCTGAAAAATAAGCATATGTCTGCGAGTGTCAGAATTTCCTAGGTTATTTTTCACTCGCAGGAACTAAGTTCATACTATTTCATTAATGTCCATTCATAAACATATTGAAATACGATTGGATTCATCGTACGATCACATAACAGGATATCATAGTTAACTTTTTTTCTAGTAATAGAATATTTAGAATATGAAAACCGCTATAATGTTTCTACTAGTAATTATTGTATCATTTCATTATGCAATGGCAGAATCAGTATCGATCAAAACCGATAAATCAACTTACAGTTATGGAGACTATCTTTCCGTTACCATATCTGTAGCAAAACTAACTGGGAAAAATGCGTTTTTGTACATCATAGACTCTACAGGAAAAAGTAGTAGTGCAATACCAGTGAAGATAACCAAAGAGGATACAACTATAACGACTCCAGTTCCATTTAGTAAAGAGATATTCAAGCAAGGAAATTACCAGATTCAAGTTGAATATGGTGATACAAAAGTATCCAGTAATTTTCGATTAGTTGATTCAGGAAATATAGTAATGCCTTTTGGGAGTAACATCATTGTGACTAAATGGGTGGATGGAACAATTAGCGATAAACAATTTCTAAAATTTCTCATGAATAATGAACTAATCAAATTTACTAGCGAACAACAACTTCAGGATCAGATAGTCATTCCAAATTGGTATAAGATAAATGCCAAATGGTGGTCCGATAGAAAAATATCCGACTCGGATTTGATTAAAGGAATTCAATATCTAGTAAATCAAAAAATAATCTAGTTTTTTGCTCTTCCAGCTTTACCTATTGCCCACAGAACAAACATCACAATTATGGCAATTATGAAGGAAGCAATTACGGCAATTACAAATTCTTTACTCATACTTTTTGTATCCTGTGTTTGAATAGAAGTATCCAAAACACATTCTCCTTCCTTTAGTATTGTTCCTGGGCCACACATTTGATCTACAACACATTCTCCGTCTTTGAGAATTGTTCCAGGACCGCATTTTTGTGATTGTACAAGAGGTATTTCCATAGGTTGTTCAGACTTTGATTCAGTTTTTGGTATTTCTATCGGTAGTTGTTCTGGTGTCTGTAAGGGTTCTTTTGGAGTCTCCTGAGTAACGACATTAGAATCTCCACTTATCGGTTCTGGAGTTTCCAATGGTGTGATTTCATCCGTTCCGAAATTTGTCTTACCTAATGAATTAATGTCTACAATATTAGTTCCCGACGGTATAGTTATTGTTAAAGTACGAGATGTTGTAGTTTTCTCCTCAGTGAAAATGGCTTCTTCAGTATCTGCTAAAATCAAAAATTCATCATCCAGACCGTCCGTTTGAGAATCAAAAAAGGTTCGATCCAGGGTTAACACCAAAGTTCCATCGTCTTCAGACGTATTTACGAAAATAGAGAGTGTCCCAGATCCAATATCTGCCTCTATATCTTCAACAATCAAACCTGTGGCCTCATAGTTTACTTCGTAAGTTTTACCATTAACTTCTATCGAGGATGAAGATGCAAATGCGGTTGGCAAGGCTAAAAGGGTAAAAAATATGAGAAATACAAAGAATTTTTTCATAGGCTAACCCGCTCCCAATTCAGTATAAATTGTTTATTTTCTAAATGTGACTGCTTATGATTCAACTAGATACGTCAAGAGGGGTTTTTTCATAAATTATACGATGATTTTATTGTGATCGTTTGGTCAAAAATTACACTTCCAAGTATAAATCGGCAGTATTCAATTAAAATTAGATTCTCAAACGATATTTTGAGACTGATTTAAAATCTCTTATCAATCCAGATTTAGATTACACCACGAAGAATCTGAATGATTTTTTCTGCTATTATTGTTGCTGCTAGTGATTGTGCCTCTTTTGTCTGGGCACCAATATGAGGAGTTGCGATAAAATTAGGCAAACTCAGCAGTTTATTTCCAATTGCAGGTTCTTTATCAAAAACATCTAATGCTGCACCACCAAGATTTCCTGATTTGAGTGCCTCATAAAGTGCATTCTCATCTACCGTTCCTCCGCGAGAAGTGTTAATAATTCTCGATGTCTTTTTCATTGATGCAATTCGTTGTGCATTGATTAGATTTTTGGTACTATCCAAGAGCGGTATGTGTAATGAAACATAATCGGCACTTTGCAATAATGTGTCTAAATCCGCTTTCATTAGACCAACCTCCTTTGCAAATTCAGCATCGATTGGAACAACATCAAATCCTATTATGTTCATGTTCAGAGCTCTTCCTAGTCTTGCTAGTCTTTTCCCAATATTGCCCAGTCCCACAATACCAAGATATTTTCCTGCAAGTTCACTTCCCATCAATTCTTTTTTTATCCAATTACTATTACGAAGTTCTCTGTCTGCTCTAGGAATATCTCTGGCCATTGAAAGCATTAGTCCAATTACCAGTTCTGCCACGGCATTCATGGCTCCCTCTACTGCATTAATGACTCGAATATTTTTTGCCTTGGCAGCATCTGTATCTATATTGTCCAGTCCAACTCCTACTCGTGCAAGTATTTTACATTTTGTTGCTTTTTCTATCAGGTCCTTTGTTATGGTAGTTCTACTTCGAACAATTACAATCTCATAATCGCCGATTATTTTTACTAGTCCTTCAGAAGTAATTTGCGGTTCGTATGTTACTGATAGACCATTTTTTTGTAAGGTATTGTTTAAAACGGCATCCACTTGATCACATATCAAGACTTTTTCTGAAAAACTCATGTAGTGTGCCTCTTGAATTACGAAATATATTCATTTACTAAAAATACAAAAATAAGAAAATAGGGATTTAGAGTCCTAATTCTGACTTGATTTCGTCAGCACGTTCATCAGTATACAATCCATGCAAATTCAGTTTTGGATGAGCAATAGAGTTCTTACCTGTTGGTGGAACTGCATCACTTGGATTACCCAAAAGTTCAGCATATGACTTTGCATCTGTGCCCAATTGTTCATTTAGACCAAATGGATCACCTGCAACAATGATTGTTGCTGCACCTGTAAAGATTGCCGCATAGTCATGGTTTACTGCTGCATATGCACCTGGGTCGTCAAATACCATATCAACGATTGCTCCTTGAGAGCCACCAATTAGATATGTCTCTGTACCCTTGGATTGTAGTACACTTCCTTGATAAACACGGTCAATGATTTCACCTACGACGTGCCAGAACACTGGTTCATTTGCTTGATTCTCTATAAAGAATCTAACATGTTGACCAGTCTCAACAAACAATAGTTGTGATTGGTATTGTTTCAAGTCTGGTGAGTTCCATGGCTGGACAACGAAGATGTTTTTATTTTCATCTCCTTTGATTAGTTTGTTGTGACCTGCGTTTGGAACATAGCCAAATGACATACCATTAACAACGGTGTATGTTGTCTCGTGTCTGAACATTTTTGCTTGATCATATCCACCTTCATCGTTCAGGTATAACTGAGCATATTGAAGTTGGAATTCAAGAGCGTCTGCGGAATATCTTTGTTTGTCAATTACGACATCACCATTGTCATTGAGTTTTGTTTTCTCAACAATTAGTGGTTTGTAACCCTTGATTGGGTCAACAATAGTCATTCCGTACATGCCGGACAATACATGTTGGTCCATTGCTGCAATGTTTACGCCAGAGCAGTGGTACTTGAAAGTACCAGGTACTTGGGCCACATAGCAGTATGTTTTGGATGTGCCGATTTGAGCGGCATCCATTCCAGAACCTGGATGCATTTGTGCTGCATGCATATCATTTCCGTGAGGTGTCATTTCATCTGCTGGAACGGTTAGTGTCATCTTTACAACGTCGCCTTGTGTGACTCTAAGGGTTGGTCCTGGGACTTGACCGCTAAAAGTCTGGGCTTTGTATGTTTTACCACCCAATACTGGGAGGTCAACACTTCGTGCATAAAGATCAAAGCTAACCACATTTCTTCCTGGCTCGATATTATCGCAGTCTACTGCGGCATATGCCTGTGGCATTACAAGTTTCAAACCACCAATATCGTTGGTTTGAGACATGTTATCGTGTGTGGAAGCTGCCAGAGTTGAACCGACAACTTGGGAATTTGTGTATGTGCTTCCGAATAAGGTTGCTGCCAATACCGCTACTGCTGTAACGGAAAATAGCATACTATATCGCTTATTCATTGATTGAGAGACTTCGGTGATCATATATAATAATTCGCATTATTCTCGATGTATAACCAGTATTTTTTCGCTGAGATTTTATTTTGGTTGAAAATTCTACCAGACAGTGGAATACAGAATTGACAGGGATTCTCTTGGAGAAGTAAAGATCCCAATAGATGCATACTATGGGGCATTCACAGGTCGCGCCATGAACCAATATCATGTTACTGGTAAAAAATCCCATAAACATCTAATTTCGGCCTTTGTTATGATTAAGCGTTCGTCCGCTGTTGCAAACATACAATGTGGTGTAATGGATAAGAAGTTAGGCAATGCGATAATATCTGCTTGTGATAAAATTCTGGCGGGAAAGTTTCAAGAAGGATTTGTCATAGAGGAAATCAACTCTGGAGCAGGTACCGCATTTAACATGAATACTAACGAAGTGATTTGTAATGTAGCCCTTGAGATCATGGGCAAGAAAAAGGGTCAAAATGAATTCTTACATCCAAATGATCATGTAAACATGTCTCAGTCCAGCAATGATACATTTCCTACAGCGATGCATGTAGCGATTCTACTGAATCTCAAAGAAACATTACCCGCCATAGATACTTTGATTAAGTCACTAAGCAAAAAGGCAAAGGAGTTTTCAGAATATAAAAAAATTGGACGTACTCATCTCATGGATGCACTTCCAGTCACATTAGGTAGCGAGTTTGCGGCATATGCTACATCAATCACTAAAGCAAGGAACGCCATCGTGCAGGCCACAAAAGAACTTGAACTAGTCGGATTAGGTGGAACTGCAGTAGGTAACGGAGCCAATACTCCAAAAGGATATCGAAAAATCGTCATAACAGAACTAGCAAAAATTTCTGGATTGAAGTTGCGTCCAGAGCCAGATATGCAACATGCATTACAATCAAAGTTCGCAGTTGCTAATTTCTCCAGTGCAATGAGAAATCTGGCTTTAGAGATTAATAAAATTGCTAATGACATTCGTCTAATGGCTTCAGGTCCAATTGCCGGCCTATCAGAAATTGGAATACCGGCAGTTCATGCTGGTTCTTCGATTATGCCTGGAAAAGTCAATCCATCTTTGGCAGAGTGTCTCAATATGATTTGCTTCAGTATAATTGGAAACGACACGGTAGTTTCGAATGCTGCTCAAGGGGGACAATTTGAGTTGAATGTGATGTTACCAGGAATGCTAAAAGCAGTTTTAGACTCTACGGACATGCTCAAGAATTTTCTGCCAATATTTTCCAAGAATTTGATTGACGGACTAACAGCCAATGAAGAAAGACTAAGACAAAATATAGAAAAAAGTCCAGTCATCGTGACACTTCTTGCACCGAAAATCGGTTATCAGAAATCAGCAGATTTGTTCAAAGAATCTCTAAAGACAGGAAAGACCATCCGAGAACTAGTAGTGGAAAAGAAACTCTTATCAGAAAAAGAAGTCAATACTTTATTCAAATAACATGGCAAAGATATGGGTAGAGTCTTATGGTTGCTCTGCGAGTTTTGCCGATGCTGAAATGATATCAGGTTTGATAGTAAATGGCGGACATGTTCTTGCGGATAATTCTCATGACGCTGATCTAAACCTCATCGTAACTTGCTCAGTAAAAGACGCCACTGCAAATAAGATGGTTAATAGAATCAAACGTTTGAAAACTAAACCGCTAGTAGTAGCTGGTTGTCTTGCAAAAGCAGAGCCAAAAGCAGTCCAAAGGTTTTCACCAAATGCCAGTCTAATGGGTCCAAATTCCGTCGGAAAAACTCTGCAAATCATCAATACTGCTCTTGCAGGAAAAAAGAAAATAGAGTTAGAAGATTCAGATGTCACCAAGATAGGATTACCTAAAGTCAGACTCAATCCGATTGTTGGAATCGTAGAAATTGCATCAGGATGTATGAGTGAGTGCACGTTTTGTCAAACCAAGATAGCAAGGGGGGATCTTCAATCTTATCGTTTAGGCGACATTGTACGACAAGTTACTCATGAAGTACAAGATGGCTGTAAGGAGATCTGGCTTACATCAACAGATAATGGTTGTTATGGATTTGACATTGGTTCAAATTTACCAGAACTTGTTAACAAGGTTGCAGATATTCCTCATGATTTTATGTTAAGAGTAGGCATGATGAACCCCATGTACATGCCAAAAATCAAATCAGAGTTGGTAAAATCTTTTGAAAACAACAAAGTCTTCAAGTTTTTACATGTGCCAGTACAGTCTGGGAGTGATACGATATTACACGCAATGAAAAGAGGTCACACTGCCCAGACATTTCGTGAGATAGTAAATCGATTTAGAGAAAGATTTCCCAAATTTACTGTGTCTACGGATATCATAGTTGGATTTCCTGGAGAAACAGATTATGATTTTGATAAAACTGCAGAATTACTATTAGAGACAAGACCTGATGTAGTTAATCTCTCTAGATACAGTCAAAGGCCTGGCACTCCTGCTGCAGAACTAGTTCAAATTCCAGTAACTCAGGTTAAGATTCGCTCCAAGAAATTATTTGAAATTATAAATCAGATAGCCTTGGAAAATAACAAAAAGTGGATTGGTTGGACTGGAACTGTGCTTTTTGATGAACAGACCGATGAAATGGTCAGAGGTAGAAACTTTGCTTACAAACCAATTTTTGTTAAAGAACCAGTAAAAGTTGGTGAAATTCTCAATGTCACAATAGAACGTGTTACAAATCATGGGTTGTACGGTACTGTGGCTAGCTAAAAGTTTTAGATCGGAGTTTGGATCAAAATTAAGTAAGAAGGTTTTTTATCGAATTTTGTGAGAGGCTCACATGGACTTTGTGAAACCCATCCTTTTGGTTGGAATAGGCGGAGCAGGCTCAAAGATGGCAAATAATGCCGCATCTCTTGTTGGTGCAGATGTATTTGCCATTAGTCATGATAGTAATGATTTGAGTTCTCATCACGACATCAAAATTCATGCTGAATCATACATCAACCCATCAGCATATTTGATAAGGGCAGAGGCTCAAAAGGCTGAACAAAAGATTCGTGATAAATTTTCAAATTATAAGACTATAGTAGTTTTTGCCAATTTAGCTGGCAAGTCAGGATGTGCGGTTTCGCCAATGGTTGCAACAATTGCCAAAGAGGATGGAAAACACGTCCTGTCAATTGGAATAATGCCATTTAGATTTGAAAAAGAGAGGCTATTTCTTTCTGGAGTTACTCTGAAGAGATTACGCAGTAGTTCGGACTCTACAATTGTTGTTGATAATGATGCATTACTAGAAGCAAATCCAGACTTAACAGCATCCAAGTGCTACGAGATAACAAATCATGCAGTAATGTATGTGATAAACTCTCTTGCATCTTCTAACATTTCAGATAATCTTAACATCTTATCCACAAGCAAGAATGAAAAGGATATCGAGACATCATTACGTGAATCTATTCAGATGCTATATGAGGATGCACCTCCAAAAGCCATCAAGAAGACAATGTTGTACGTATTTGGTACCGATAATGTTTCAGTAGGAAAAATCAATTCTGTTGTAAACACAATTACAGGCGTGTTTAATGAAAACAATACAGGCGTATCACTTGCCACTACTCAGGGAGATAAGTCTCAAGTCGTAATGGTAAGCTCTGTTGAAGGAACATTGAAATTTGATTCCTATGACCCACTTGGAGTCATTCCCAAGGAAAACACACTTGATTGGGATGTTCCTGAATCTTCAATCAAGACTGGAATAGATCTATACCAATTAGAGTAATTGACTAATTAATACAGCTTAACGAATTTCTAAAATTACTTAGATTTCTTGGCGGGCTTTTTTTGTTCCTTTTTATCTGGTACGCCCTTCTTTTCAGTCTTTTTTTCTTCTTTCTTCACAGGTCCATCTTGTGATTTGTTTTTTCCTACCTTAGTTGGTTGCTCAGTATTATCTTGCTTTACTTCGACTTTTGGCTCAGGTTTAGATTCCTCCTTTTTGGCCTTTGGTTTTTCTTCTTCTCGATATGGTGATACCATCACATATCCATCGTCTGTCTTAGCCATTTTGACCCGTATTTTTCTTGGCGGGCTACGAATTCCTCTTTCCCAAATAGCATGAGATAAATCCTGATCTATTTTGATTTGCCCTGTCTTCATATGATGCTCTGTGAATTCTCGAATCATGTTGATTGCACGTTTTGCTCTTTGATTATTTGGAGAAAGCCAAACTTTACCTAGGTTAATTGTATAAACCCGTTCTGATTCTTGGGACAATTTATCCTACCTCCACATCAGTTGCTCTCCAAGCCCTGCGCTTAGGATTTGAGCGAACCTGTCGTTTAGTTTTCAGTATAATCCACGCTGGAACTGCAGAATTCTGCTTTGTCTTCTTCTGAAGTCTAATTTTACGTCCAGAGTGCTTTCTTGTCGCCATGAAAATTGAGGCAATTCAACCTATTTTTAAATGAATCTGAGTTTCTGTGTCAATTTTACAAAATTTGATTAGATTTGAAAATATCAGCGATTTGTTTGAGCATTCTTGCCGATGCACCCCAAATCATGTTATCACCATAAGTTAGCTTGTATGACTCTGATATTGAGACATGTTCAGGATCTTCATCATTTTCAAGTTTTTGCAGTAATGGGATAATTGGAAAATGTAAAATTTCATCAACCTCAGAATTTGGTTGTAAATGTGTGATTTGTTCCAGAATCGCAATAAATGGAATGATTGTAAACCCAGAACTTCTTGTCCGAACCGGATTTAGCTGTCCTACCACTTTTTGAATCGGTACATCTAAGCCGATTTCCTCAAGTGTTTCACGAATAGCAGTATCAAGAAGGTTATCATCAGAGACGTCAATTTTTCCTCCCGGAAAAGAAATTTCTCCAGCATGCTGTTGCATTGTTGTTGGTTTTTTTGTCATTATTATTTTGTGGTCTTTACCATAAATCACAATCAGGACAGCGGCGTGTTTGGTAGAGTTATCATTCAAATGAGGTAAAATTTCTGAGCTAAGAATCTTTTGGAGTGTTTCAGTATACATACCTCATAATTGTTGGTTCAATGATTTATTCCTTCAAAGGTTATTAATCAATAAAAATAGATAATTTTCAAGTTGACTATTCGATACGAAATAAATCCCCCACGGGTAATCCAAGATAACGCACTTTCACATAAACAAGTCAAGTTATTGTTAGATAAAGTTCAAAAAAGAATCATCGCGGCTTCAAAATTTTGTAACGGAATACATCTAACAGATTCAGTTCTTGGAGTACCCAGGATTTCACCAATTACAACAGGGGCCATAATTAGAAACATCGGAGTCAATGTAGACATTACAGCCAGCTTACGTGTTCGAGATCGAAACATTACCGCATTAACACAGTCGGTATACGATGCAGTTTTACTGGGTTTAGACGGTTTACTAATCTTAAAGGGTGACGAACCACCTGCTGGGCCAAAGGATTCTAAGTTAATCCCAAGCGAGATAGTGAAATATTTTACAAAACAGGGATTTGGTAATAATCTGGACTTTTTTTTGTCAATTTCTGCAAATCCAGATTTTGCAAAGATTCAGAAAAAAATAGACTCAGAACCAACGGGTTTTATCACACAAGTCATACAAGAACCCGCACAAGTACATAGAATTGTTGACAAATTAAAGCCTCAAGGGTTCAGAATCATCCCATGTGTGATGATCCCATCCATTAAAAACGCCAATTCTGCCAAGATGGTAGGAATAGAATTTTTACAATATCAAGATAATGTACTTGATTTCATTAAAGAAATTCACAAGTCTGCAGGAGATATTCTGATTACATCTCCTAATGATTCAAAAGCTGCACTAAAGATTTTGTCTCAGTTCAAAGGATTAAAAAGAAAATAATAGTAAACCCCACATGACAAATAAACGTCCTTTCTTGGATGCGATGAGAAATAATATTTTGTTATTTGATGGTGCCATGGGTACAGAAATTCAAAAATTTGATCCCAAACCGGAAGATTTTCCAGATGGAAAAGATGGATTCAATGATGGACTAGTGTTAACAAGACCTGAATGGATCAAGAAGATTCACCGAAGTTACTTGGAAGTCGGTGCTGATTGTATTGAGACAAATTCATTTGGTTCTAATAAAATTAAACTCGCTGAATATGGCTATGGTGATAAAACTATAGAGATGAATAAAAAAATTGCAGAACTTGCATGTAGTGTTGTAGCAGAATTTTCCGACAAGCCTAGATACGTGATTGGCAGTATGGGGCCAACAGGATTCTTGCCTAGTTCTAATGATCCAGATTTAGGACAGATATCCCTAGATGAAATAAAGGAAGCCTATTCTTTACAAGCAGAAGGACTAATCCAAGGAGGCGTAGATGCACTATTGATTGAAACAAGTCAAGATATTTTGGAGGTAAAACTTGCCATTGAAGGTGCGCAACAGGCAATGACAAAGACAAAAAAAGTCCCATTGATTGCCAATGTCACACTTGATCAGTATGGAAAAATGCTTTTAGGTACAAATGTGCAGGCCGCTTACACAACAGTTTCTGAGATGGGAATCGATGTTTTTGGGTTAAATTGCTCAACAGGTCCAGTAGAAATGACTTCTAGCATTCAGTGGTTAAATGAGCAAAATGATCTCAACTTGTTGGTAGTACCTAACGCAGGGATGCCGGAAAATGAGGGCGGTCACGCAGTGTACAAAATGTCCCCAGAAAAAATGTCTGATGCATTAGGAAATTTTTTGTCAAAATACAAAAAAGTACGAATCGTTGGAGGCTGCTGCGGGACAAATCCATCACATATAGCCGCTCTACGTAAAACCATTGATTCAATTACGTGATTTCATAATCGTAGAAGGGAAAAACTGTCATATATTTACAAAAATAATGATTTAGTATTAAAATGAAAATCCCAAGAGTAAGCTCCTCACTAAAGGCTGTAGAGTTAAGACAGAAACCAACTCTTATGATCATAGGCGAGAGACTAAACACACAGGGCTCAAAGAGGGCAAAAGAGCTCGTCTTATCAGAGGACTTTGATGGTCTGATAGATCTTGCCAGAGCACAGGTCGAGGATGGAGCGCATTGTATCGATGTTTGTGTGGCAACTACGGAAAGATCCGACGAGTTAGAGTTTATGCGAAAGCTCGTAAAAAAACTATCATTAGAAATTGAAGCGCCTCTAGTAATTGATTCGACTGATCCTAGTGTGATCGAATCTGCAATTCGACAAATTCCAGGAAAACCCATGATTAATTCAATTAATTTAGAAGGAGACGGTTCAAGATTCCATAAGCTTGCACCAATAATGGCGAAGTATGGTTTACCTGCAATCGCTCTATGCATAGGACCAAAGGGAATGGCAAAAACACCTCAAGAGAAACTAGAGACTGCAGAACTATTATTTGAAACGGGTAAAAAATACGGACTCAGAGAAGATCAATACATCTTTGATGTCCTAACTTTTACACTAGCAACTGGGGAATCTGAATTTTTGGATGCAGGTAAGAATACGTTGGAGGGAATCAGGCTTGTAAAAGAAAGATTTCCAAATTCATTTACCACTTTGGGTTTAAGTAACATTTCGTTTGGACTGGTTTCAACTGCAAGAAAAATACTAAATTCCGTATTTCTTTACCATGCGGTTAGAGTAGGCTTAGATTCGGCAATTGTCAATGCCAAAGAAATTGTGCCGTACCCCGAAATCTCTGAAGAGGAGCGAAGTCTTGTAGAAGATTTAATATTCAATAAGAATCCTAATGCACTTGCCAAGGTAATTGAACATTTTGAAAAGGTAGGCAATATAGCTACTACGAAAAAAGCCGAGATCGATCCAAGTTGGCTTGCTGGAAAACGAGCCAATTTTAGAATAATTAATCGACTCAAAGATGGCATAGAAAACGATGTTGTCTCTGCCATAGCAGAAAAGATTCCACAGAAACCAAATGTTGTAGAAAAAGATGGCAGAAGAATTATCGAAGCTGTTAAAGAAATCACTCACGATGCTGCAATCTTAACACTAAACGAAGATCTTTTACCTGCTATGAAAGAAGTAGGAGATAAATTCGGTGCTGGAGAATTGATTCTGCCTTTTGTTCTAAAATCCGCCGAGTGTATGAAATCAGCAGTTAACGAGCTAGAAAAGTATCTTGTCAAAGAGGAGGGAATCAGTAAGGGAAAGCTTGTTTTAGGCACTGTTTATGGGGATGTCCACGACATTGGCAAGAACCTCGTAAAGACTATTTTTGAAAATAATGGATACACTGTTTATGATTTAGGGAAGCAAGTCCCATTACAGAAGTTTGTTGAAAAAATAGAAGAGGTCAAACCAAATGCTGTGGGTCTTTCAGCTCTATTGGTATCAACATCCAAACAAATGCAATACTTTGTAGAATTTGCAAAAAAGAACAAACTAGAGATTCCAATTTTATGCGGTGGTGCGGCAATCAATTCCAATTATATCAATAGAATTGCAAAGCAGGACTACATCTATGAATACGGAGTATTTTATTGCAAAACAATGTTTGACGGTCTAAAAACAATGGACAGGATAGTATCTTCTGAGAAGACCGAATTTATTAGAGAATGGCAAGAAAAAATCCAAGATTGGAAGGAAACAAAGATTGAGAAATTTCAGGGAGAAATTCCTCGTTCTGAAATAAAGCCAGTTACTCCTCCAGTTGCATCATTGTTAAACCAACCAATAAGATTAGAACCAAAGGATTTTGATCTAAATAAGATTTGGGAGAAACTATCCAAGAAATCATTGTTTGTGCTTTCCTGGGGTCTTAGAGGCAGAGGAGTGGAAAATCCTGAAAAAGAAGGTGAGAGGTTGTTACTAGAGTGGAAAAAAAGAGTGGTAGATGAAAAGATCTTCGAGCCGCGCGCGGTATATGGCTACTTTGTTTGTCATGCCAGTAATAGCCTTCATGTTGATGGTCCTAACGGCACCGTAGAATTTGATTTCCCAAGATCTTCACAGAGTAAACATTTGTGTTTGACGGATTATTTTGGTGAGAATGACCTAGTGGCATTTCAAGCAGTAACTGTGGGCAACAAGGTACAAGACATAATTGACAAATGGAATAGCGAAGATCGTTATACAGACGCATATTATTTGCACGGTTTAGCAGTAGAAACTGCCGAGGCGATGGCAGAGATAATCAACCAGAGAATAAGAGATGAATTAGGAATTGATAGAAAACGCGGTTTGCGCTATTCTTGGGGCTATCCTAGTTGTCCTGACGTTTCACAACATCATCTCGTATGGAAGTTAATAGATCCCACTAAATCTGGCATGACTCTCACTGAAGCAGGGCAGATTATACCTGAGCAATCGACAGCTGCTATTGTTGTCCACCATCCAGATGCAGAATATTTTGTTCTCTAGAAAATATCTCTTTGAATTAAATTAATCAAAGTTAGTTTCAACTCATAATGCAAAAACTAAACAATCTTCTTCGCGGAACAACTTTCTTCCAGCATGCGGGTGTTTCAATTGTATATGTTTTCATGCCAATTTTGGCACAGTCACTTACTAGTAACATATTAGAAGTTGGATTAACAATAGCATCCTTCTTTTTAGCACAAATTTTGTCTAGTCTCTATTTTGGTAGATTATCAGATAAAAAAGGAGTCAGATTGATTTTCATTCGGATAGGTCTTCTTAGTTGTGCTATAATGTTCGGTCTGCACTATATTGCAGACAACTCGTTTTATCTTGTTCTGGTTAGATTGGGTGCAGGTGTTGCCAGCGGTATGATCGTACCGACAATTCTAGCATACACATACGAGAGCGGTAAAGATAAATCCAAGATCGCTTCTGTAATTTCTTTTCATGCATTAGGATGGCTTGTAGGAATTGTTGCAGCGGGAATTGCAAATAATGAAAAGATGATTTTTCTTGTCAGTTCAGGGTTATTTTTGACAGGGTTGGCATTATCGGCAAAAATGCCCAACTATACCATAACGCAAGAGGTCAGGATAGAGTCCACAAAAAAGATAATCATACGAAACAAGTATTTTTTTCTATCATTGTTATTGCGGCATATAGGTGCCACTTCCGTATGGACGATATTACCACTTGTATTGACCGAGGTTTTTGGCGCTAAATTATACGAAGTTTCAATTGTCTATGTAGCAAATACTGGCACATCATTTGTCTTGATGAATCTCATGGGAAATAGAATCAATATAAAAAACATTACAAATTTCAAAATAGGAATTGGTCTGAGTGTTCTAGTATTTGCTGGAATGGCAGTAATGAATTCGTGGTGGATGGCAATTCCATGCATGGCTTTAGTGGGCATTACTTGGGCATTTTTGTACATAGGAGGAACCATACACCTAATGGAAAATAATCCCAAGTCAACATCTACCGGGATTTTTAACTCCACTGTTTCTGTTGCAAATGTTATCGGTCCAGTTATTGCGGGTGTTATTGGATTTTGGTATAACGAAATGGGAGTAATGTATTTTGCAGTGGGAATTTGCATGTTAGCATTTTTGGTATCATTAAAGATTAAGAAGTGAGTTTAACTTTAACGTAAACCCCATCTTGCCATGACTTTATCTTCTAATCTTTTGAATATCAGACCATCAATTACAATTCCAATTATCATAATCACGAGCATCATTGCTAAAACTTGAGAGACGTCAGATAGTTGCCTTCCAACATTTAATAAAAATCCAAGACCTAAAAATGAGAACAACAGTTCAGCACCAACCACACCTCGCCACCCAAATGCCCATCCTTGTTTGAATCCAGTAATCAAATATGGAAATGCAGCTGGGATTAGAACTTTGGTAATTAGTTGTTCTCCTTTCGCACCCATGTTTAATGCAGCGGCAATATAATCAGGATTAATGCTCTTGACTCCAGTATACGTGTTAATTGTAACTGCAAAAAGCGCACCTGCCACAGTTACAAAGATTATTCCAGCATCTGTAAGTCCAAACCAGATAATAGCAAGCGGTGCCCATGCCACAGACGGTATTGACTGCAAGCCCAAAACAATAGAACCAATTGTCTCATTAACTGTTTGAACTCTAGCCATGAGGATTCCTAGAGATATGCCTCCGGCTACAGCTATTGCAAAGCCAGCAGCCAGTCTCCAAAGACTAGTTCCAATTCCTATCCAGAGGGTTCCATCTTCAGCTCCATACCAAAGTGTTTGTGCTACACTAAAAGGCGATGGGAAAACATTTTGTGGCCATATGTTTGCCGCGTACACTAAATGCCAAACTAACACAATTCCTACGTAGAAAGCAAATTTTTTTCCTAAAGAGCCTAGCTTCAATTAGAATCACCTATCCCTTTAACTTCCGGTCTTAACAAAGCAGAGATCTCTTTCTGATAAGAAATCAAAGACTCATCATCAACCAATCTAGGTCTCTTGTAATCAATGGGTATGATTTTCTTAATGGTTGACGGTCTGTGAGTAAACACGACCACCTTGTTTCCAAGTATGGTAGACTCGGATATGCTATGAGTTACAAAAATGATGGTTTTTTTTGTTTTTTGCCAAATCATTTGCATTTCTACTAACAACAAATCTCTAGTCTGTGCGTCTAATGCCGCAAACGGTTCATCCATTAACAAGATTTCAGGGTCCATGACGAGGGCTCTAGCTATTGCAACTCTTTGTCGCATTCCAGTAGATAATTGATAAGTATAGGAATTTGCAAATTTAGATAATTGCATCATGTCAAGATATCGATCAGAGATTTCACGTCTCTCAGATTCTGGTATTCCCGCTATTTTTAGTCCAAACTCAACATTATCACGAACCTTGAGCCAGGGAAAAAGTGCACCTTCTTGAAAAACCATGATTCTATCAGGTCCAGTTTTTGTAATTGGTCTGTTATCTAGCAAGATTTGTCCTTCATCAGGCTTTTGAAGTCCAGCGGCGATTCTCAAAAATGTCGACTTGCCACATCCCGATGGACCGACAAGACATACAAAGTCACCGTCTTCTACTGTAAAGCTAATTCCGCCTATGGCCTTTAGTGGCTTGCCATCATGTTCAAAATACTTGACGATATTTTGTGCCTCTAATTTTGCCATGATTTTATCTCCAAAGCATTAGCATAAATGTCATCCAGATTATACCCATTTCTTCCCAAATATCCAAGCGAGTATGCACGCTGTGCAAAAATCTTAATTGATTCAACATCGATAGCCGAGTCATAAACAATATTAGAAAATGACTCGTGGACTAGATTTTTATCAAGATTTTTACCAGTATGTTCTTTGAAAAATTTTATGTAAGTAGATTCGGTTTTGTCTGGATTTTGATTTATCCAATCGATTGCCTTATTGTGAGCAGTGAGCCATTTTTGAACTACTTCAGGGTGTTCAGATATGTAGCTAGTTCTTCCAATCAGTAAAACCGATGGGAATCGTTTTGCAGGCCAGAGTTCTTGCTCCTGAAATAATCTTTTTCCTTTAAGATTTAGCACGAGCATTGTAGCAGTGGGCTCTGGAACCCATGCAGCGTCAATTTCACCTTTGGCAAATAGAGTATTGATTTCAGCATTCGCGAGGTTGTAAATTATTACATTCCCACCTTTCTCTGCGGGTTTTAATCCATTTTTTGCAAGATAGTTACGTAATGAAACATCTTGTGTATTTCCGATTAAAGGGGCGGCAATTTTCTTTCCCGCCAGATCACCAGGTCCGGATATATCAGAGTCATTTCTGACTACAAAACTGGCACCGTTATATGCAGCTCCTGATAGCAATTTTAACCCATTAACATCAGACTTGACATAACCATTAACGAATGGTGCAGGACCAACATAAGCTAGATCTGCAGAATTTGCAAATAATGCTTCAACTGCCTCAGGTCCACTATCAACAATTCGGGTATTGATTTTTGTATCACCTAGCTCTTCGGTAAAGTAACCATTTTCAATACCAACTATCGGTACAGCATGAGAAATATTGGCAAAATAGACTACTCTTACTTGATTTTGTTCAGATTCATGAGGGAAAAACATGCTAAATCCGATTGAAATGACAATTATTGTTAAAACTATCACACCAGATAAGGGTAAAATTTTCATAAAACAGCGTTATGAAACTTCGGTTAAATAGTGATCGGATTTTAGCTCCAGCTATAGCTAATTTTTTGGCTCCAAGTATTTCCAAAAATTTCAAAAAAAATTGACCAGAAAAAAATTTGGATCAGCAAAAAGGATAAATGCAAATCATTTAACGAAAAAGCTCTAATGAAACAAAAGGCAGTACTTGCTTTTTCAGGCGGATTGGATACATCAGTAGTAATCAAATATTTACAAGAGAAGCATCGCATGGATGTAATTACCGTCACAGTAGATGTCGGAGAAGGAAGTGACCAGAAAAAAATTGCTGCGAAAGCAAAAAGTTTGGGAGTCTTAAGACATTATAACATAGACGCAAAAAGAGAATTTGTTTCAGATTTTATTCATCCCTCAATAAAGGCTAACGCATTATATCAAAAAAAATATTGTTTAGCTACGTCTCTTGCAAGACCTTTGATAGCTCAAAAAGTCCTAGAGATAGCAAAAAAAGAAAAAGTAGATGCTTTGGCACATGGGTGCACAGGCAAAGGTAACGATCAGGTCAGGTTTGACGTGACATTTGGTTCAGGTTCTAATTTACCCATAATTGCACCTATCAGGGATCTGAATTTGGATAGAGTCACCGAATTAGAATTTGCTAACAAACATGGCATTCCTATCGACTCTGTTTCAAAGAAATTTTCAATTGATCAGAATTTGTGGGGCAGGGCCATAGAGGGTGGAAATCTCGAAGATCCGTTTTCAGAGCCACCTGATGATGCATTCATCTGGGTAAAAACAAAAAATCTTCCAGACAAACCAAAATATCTAGAAATTGAATTTGAATATGGAGTTCCAGTAGCAGTAGATAAAAAGAGATTATCACCGATGAAGATTATTGAGTACATCAACCAAGTAGCCGGTTCTTGTGGTGTTGGAATAGTAGATCATATTGAGGACAGAGTAGTAGGAATCAAGTCTCGTGAAGTATATGAAACTCCTGCAGCATTGTGTCTGATTGAGGCTCATTCCGATTTAGAAAAAATGGTACACACAAAACACGAAAATAAATTCAAAACATTAGTAGATCAAGAATGGACATGGCTTGCATATTCAGGATTATGGCAAGACCCATTGAAAAGAGACCTGGATAAGTTCATTGATCAGTCTCAAAAGGTGGTTTCAGGAACTGTTAAGATTAAACTATACAAAGGAAGCTTCCGAGTGGTTGGAAGAACATCCAAGTACTCTTTGTATAGCCACAACATTGCAACCTATGGTAAGGGTTCTGCCTTTGATCAAAGAAAGGCTACAGGATTCGTTGAACTTTGGGGTTTGCAAACAACAGAAGCTAATAAATTATCAAACAAGAGGTGAGAAGGATCGTAATGAATTGTTTAGAATGTGACGCAGGAATCAATATCCCAGACGACGCAGCAGTTGGTGAAATTGTCTCATGTCCAGAATGTGGTGCAGACTTTGAAATCGCAACTAAAAGTGGTTCAGCTGTAACACTAAAACCAGCAGAAAGCGTAGGCGAAGACTGGGGAGAATAATTGTCCAGAGTCTGCATCGTCTTTGATAGAATAAGATTGGAAGAGAAGATGCTCCAAGAGGCATCTACAAATCTTGGACATGATACAATCATGCTTGATGCAAAAATCACACAGTTGAGCACAGAAAGTAAGAAAGATGATTCAGACTTGGGCGAGGTGGTACTAGAAAGATGTGTAAGTTATTTTCGTGGCTTGCACTTTACATCATGTTTGGAATTTCTAAATGTGCCAGTTATCAATTCCCATAAGGTTGCAGATAATTGTGGTAACAAAATGATCACTTCGCTATTACTCAAAAAGGCCTGTGTGCCAACACCTAAGACTTATTTTGCATTTTCATCCGAGGAGGCAATGAACCTAATCAATAAAGTTGGATATCCGATTGTCATCAAACCAGTAATTGGAAGTTGGGGTAGGGGGGTGATGCCATTGAGGGATAAGGATACTACAGAAGCAATAATAGAAATGCGCGATATCGAGGATGGTTCTCATGATAGAATTTACTACTTGCAGGAAATGATAGACAGACCACCACGTGATATTCGTGCAATTACAGTCGGTGATCAAGTAGTTGCGGCAATGTATAGAAAATCACAGGGAGATTTCAAGACAAACATTGCGTTAGGAGGAGACCCAGAGTTATGCGAGATTACAAAGGAAGTTGAGGACATTTGTCTTAAAGCATCAAAGGCAGTAGGTGGCGGAATATTAGGAATTGATTTAATGGAAGATAAAAACCGCGGTCTTATTTGTCATGAAGTCAACAACACTGTCGAATTCAAAGGATTAGCTAGAGTTGCAAAGAAAAATATTCCTCAAGAAATGATTAAGTACGCAGTTTCTCAAATCAGAAAATAGATCAACCTGATTTTGAAGCATATTTTCGTCTATACTTTAGATATCTATAATGTTCTTTTTGGTATTGCAGATAGTCACTGTGGTTTTTTTGGCGACTTTTGGTGATTCTATCAATTACAGATTTTTTATTTTTTGTGTACCACTTTCGATAAGAAACTTTTAGTTTTGCCTTAAACACTGGATCTTTCTTGTAACGATTTCGATTATAATCTGCCTTACGTTTTTTTAGTAATTCGCGATCAGATTTTGTCAATTTACTAGAACTATATGAAATTGAATAAATTTTTTTCTAGCTCAGAATACAATAAATTATACCACATTGTGTCTAGGAACATGTTACGTGTAGGTGTTGTTGGAGCATCAGGATATGTGGGAGGAGAAATGTTACGACTACTGGTGACGCATCCAAAAGTTGAGATCACCCAAGTTACATCGCGTCAGTACGTTGGCGAATATTTGCACCGAGTACAACCTGCACTAAAAGGATTTACCGAAATGACATTCTCAGAACTAGATTACGATAGAATGTCAGACAAATGTGACCTAGTATTTACAGCAGTTCCTCACGGAACAGCAACTGAAATTGTTAAGGCACTTTACGATAGAGGACTCAAAGTGGTGGATCTATCTGCTGATTATCGTTTACATAACAAAGAAGCATATGTCAAATGGTATGGGTGGGAACATCCACATCCAGAATATTTAGCAAAATCAGTATTCGGAGTTCCAGAATTACATAGAGAAAAAATCAAAAACGCTCAGCTTGTCTCGTGCCCAGGATGTATGGCTGTGACATCCATGCTTGCAATCGCACCACTTGTAAAAAATAATATGATCGATACAGAGCACATAATTGTTGATTCCAAGATTGGCTCATCAGGTGCTGGTGCTGGAAGTGTTGCAGGAACACACCATGCTATGCGTTCGGGTGTAATTAGGCCTTACAAACCAGCAAAACATCGACATACAGGAGAGATAGAGCAAGAACTATCCGAAATAGCTGGAAAACCAATCAAGGTATCCATGAGCCCACATGCGGTTGACATTGTTCGCGGGATATTATGTACCAATCATACATTCCTTACAAAGGAAACAGATGAGCTGAGTTTATGGAAAATGTACCGAGAAATGTACAAAGATGAAAGATTTATTCGATTGATACGAGATAAAAAGGGCCTATACAAATTCCCAGATCCAAAGTTTGTTGTCGGTTCCAACTTCTGCGATATTGGATTTGATATTGATGAAGATAATCACAGACTTGTTGCATTATCAGCCTCAGACAATCTAATGAAGGGTGCAGCAGGCTCGGCTATTCAGAATATGAACATAATGGCCGGATTTGATGAAATGGATGGGCTAAAGTATTCTCCCTTAACTCCAGTTTAAGAAATGATAACAATCAAAATCGGCGGAAGTGTTGTAGAGAACCTTCATCCATCCACAATTTCAGACATTAAAAAAGTTGCAGATCAGGAAGGTGTCATACTCGTACATGGGGGTGGGAAGGAAGTAACTAAAACTTGTGAATTACTAGGAAAGGAACCAAAGTTTGTTGTTTCCCCTGGAGGAATTAAATCAAGATACACAGACAAAGAAACAGCAGAGATTTTCACAATGGTTATGTCAGGAAAAATCAATAAGGCGATCGTACAAATGCTTCAAAAACACGGAATTAACGCAATTGGATTATCAGGAATAGATGGACAGATTTTTGTTGCAGAACGAAAGGAAAAGTTAGTCATTGTAAATGATAAAGGAAGAAAACAGATTATTGATGGCGGATATACTGGAAAAGTTACCAAGGTGAATTCAGACCTGCTAAAATTACTCTTAGATAAAGGCTATACACCGGTAATTTCTCCAATAGCAGTAAGTAAGGAATTTGACATGTTAAACATAGATGGAGATCGTGCGGCAGCAAATGTTGCAGGTGCAATAAACAGTGACAAGATTCTCTTTATAACAAATGTCGATGGTTTACTAATGAATGATAAATTAGTAGAAAAGATGACAAATGCCGAAGCCAAAGAAATTAGACCAAAGGTCGGTTTCGGCATGGAAAAGAAAATCCTTGCGGCAACTGAAGCACTAGATATGGGTGTTACGGAGGCCCTAATTGGCAACGGTCAGCGTGAAAACCCAATTTCTTCTGCAATAGCACATACAAAATGTACGGTGATAACAAAATGACCGAGGATGATTATTTAGGTAATATGTACCAGCGCTTCCCAGTTACAATAGAGCGTGGAGAAGGTGCGAAACTTTACGACATTAACGGTCGGGAATACATTGACTGTATGGGTGGATATGGTGTGGCTCTTGTCGGCCATAGAAATCCTCGAGTAGTAGCAGCTCTCAAAAATCAACTAGACAAAATCATTACTGTTCACACATCCCTATACAACAAAACACGTGAGGAGTTTTTAGACAATTTAATGAGGGTTGCCCCAAAAGGATTAACTCAGGTTCACTTGGGTAACAGTGGCACCGAAGCTGTAGAAGCCGCAATCAAATTTGCAAGAAAATTCACCGGAAAAACAGGCATGGTGGCAATGAACGGTTCCTATCATGGAAAATCTCTAGGTTCACTCTCTGTAACATTTAATCCCAAATACAGAAAATCATTCATGCCATTAGTTGACAAAGTCACATTCTCACCATTTGGCGATATTGAAACACTACGGACTAAAATCGAAGAAGATACCGCATTCGTAATAATGGAACCCATTCAAGGAGAAAGTGGAATTAACGTAGCACCAGATGGTTTTCTACAAGATGTTCGAAAATTATGCGATGAGCGAGATATTTTACTAATTTTTGATGAAATTCAGGCCGGCTTGGGCAGAACAGGCAAAATGTGGGCATCAGATCACTGGAATACCATTCCAGACATCATGTGCTTAGCTAAAGGAATCGCAGGTGGAGTTCCAATGAGTGCCACCTTGACAAGACCAGAAATACTTGCAGCGATGAGTAAGGGCGAGCACTCCTCCACATTTGGAGGTAATCCATTATCATGCGCGGCCGGAATTGCGACATTCCAAGCTTTAACACAAGACGGATTAGTAGACAATGCTGCCAAAGTAGGTAAGTTTCTCATGTCAGGGTTAGAAAAATTAAAACAAAGACACTCAATCATTAGGGATGTTAGAGGTAAAGGCATGATGATTGGCGTAGAAATGAAATTTGAAGTCAAGGACATATTGTTGGACGGTATTGAAGAGGGAGTGTTATTGCTCTATTCTGGTAGAAACATACTCAGATTCCTACCACCTTTGGTAATGAATGAAAAAGAAGTTTCAAGAGTGTTAGAAGTACTAGATAAGTTATTTACTAAGGAATCAGAGAGAAGAAAGAATGTACAAGGATAAAGTAGACGACGAGATTTTAAAAATACTCAAGGACGATTCACGAGAATCTTTTGTAGATATTGGAAAAAAATTAAAACTTTCAGAATCAGCAGTTAGACGCAGAGTTAAAAATTTAACAGATAACCAAATCATCAAGAAATTCACAATTGAAATCGGTGAACAGAACTCTACTAAGGCCATCGTGTTAATTTCAGTAGAATCATCTATGGACACATCCAAAGTTTCTGCTAGACTGACTAAACTGGATGGAGTAAAAACAGTTTATGAAATAACCGGTCAGTACGATATTGCGGTGATTATTTCATCTCCAAATATTACAGAGATTAATCTTGCCATAGATGCTTTAAGAAAAGTTCCAGGAGTATCAGATACCAACACTGTGATCATACTCCGAGAAGTCACTTGAGTTGTTATTCGTACTAATTTTTTCGTTTTCAGCCGGAATTCAACATTAAATTTCTGATTTATACCGTTTTTAGTACGAATTGTTTATAACTAGTATTACTGCTTGATTTTCTACAAATGAGTGATCCGAATTATTATGCGCATCTGTATAACGAATATGAAAAAAAGCCAAAAAGGATTCATGTACTAGACAGTACGCTTAGAGAGGGAGAACAACATCCTGGAGTCACTTTTACAAATAAACAAAGAATCCAAATTGCTTGGATGTTAGATTATTTTGGGGTTGACCAGATTGAAATTTCCCCAGTTGTTTCAGAAGATCACTTTGAAGCAACTAAAACTATCATCAAGCAGGGATTAAAGGCAGATATTGTAGCACATGTTCGTGCCTTGAAGGAAGATGTTGATGTAGCTCTAAAATGTGATCCAAAGTGGACTGCCACATATCTTGGAATTTCTGACATTCACATGAAAGACAAGTTAAGAATTACAAGAGAAGAAGCTTTACGCAGAGCAGTTGATACCGTAGAATATGCAAAATCACATGGACTCAAAATGAGATTTACTGTGGAAGACGGTTCACGTGCTGACCCCGAATTCTTACTAAAGGTTTGTAAGGCTATCGAAGAAGCTGGGGTCGACAGAATCAGTCTACCAGATACTGTTGGAATTATGCGCCCCAGAGGAATGTTTAATTTCGTAAAGATGGTCAAAGAAAAGATCAAAGTACCACTCGATGTTCATTGTCATAACGACATCGGCTTGGCTGTGGCAAATGCATTTGCTGGAATTGATGCAGGTGCGGATCAAATTCACACAACGATAGACGGAATTGGGGAGAGGACTGGGATACCATCACTGGCAGAAGTGGCAGTAGCAATGACGTATTTGTATAGATCACCTAATGATTTCAGATTAGATATGCTTACAGACCTTTCAAGATTAATTGAGGAATACACTGGAATTACACCGTATGATTCTAAACCATTAGTCGGACCTACCGCATATAAGCACAAGGCAGGAACCCACCTTGCTGCTATTCTTAGGAATCCGGCAGCCTATGAGCCCATTCCTCCAAGAATAGTTGGGAATA
This sequence comes from Nitrosopumilales archaeon, assembly GCA_900299125.1. Taxonomy (GTDB): domain Archaea; phylum Thermoproteota; class Nitrososphaeria; order Nitrososphaerales; family Nitrosopumilaceae; genus Nitrosotenuis. The sequence goes on from OMIR01000068.1 coordinate 77,832, forward strand.
GAAGAAGGATTGTTTTTGGAGAGTTAGCCGGGAAAAGCGGTTCTGCCTATCTGATGTCTTTGCTCGGGTTGCCTAAAGACGACAATCAAGCAAAAGCAGTAGCTGCTGGACTTAAAAACCTCAGAATGGGTGACTTGTTAGAAATTCCGCTAGATAACAAACTTGAAAGAAAGATAATTAATGATGCTAAGGACAGTAATGATTAACATGGCAAAATGTGCTGAATGTGATTCAGATATTTCAATTCCAAGTGATGCCGTTGAAGGCGAATTGGTAACTTGCCCTGATTGTGGTGCGAGTTTTGAGATAACTAAATCCTCAGGCGGATTTGGGCTAAAGCCAGCTCAAAGCGTCGGAGAGGACTGGGGCCAGTGAGCCACCCGATAACGATTCTCTACGATACTGTTCGACCAGAAGAAAAAGCTCTCACCGAAGCTGCAACAAAACTTGGAATTACAATCGAAATGGTAGATTGTAAGAACCTTGCATTAGACGTAGATAAAGAATCACAGTACAAAATAGTCCTACAAAGATGTGTTAGCTACTACAGAAATTTGCATGCCACTGCGGCACTTGAAGGGATGGGTGCGAATGTGATCAATAATCTGTATTGTGGTGTGTATGCCGGCAATAAACTCTTTACACATATGCTTCTAAAAAATGCAGGAGTAGAAACACCTTACGCGAGTGTTGCATTTTCTAAGGGTGCAGTACTAGACTTGCTAGATAGTATCGGTTATCCGAAGGTAATCAAGCCTACAGTTGGTAGTTGGGGTAGAATGGTTCAACGATTAAACCATAGGGAAGCGGCAGAGGGCATCATAGAAGAACGGGAAAAAATGTACCCGATATATCAAATTCATTATCTTGAAGAGTTTGTTCAAAGACCTCCCAGAGATATCAGAGCAATAGTAATTGGTGATCAGGTAGTTGGAGCAATATATCGCAATTCAACTACCGAAAACTGGAAAACAAACACCCATTTGGGAGGAACAGCAGAGATTTGCAAAGTTACTCCCGAGCTAGAGGAAATCTGCATCAAGGCAAAGGATTGTGTCAAAGGGCAGATCGTAGGAATTGACTTGATGGAGAGTAAAGAACGCGGATTAGTAGTGCATGAAATTAACAATACTACTGAATATCGAAATGTTGCTAGAGTTACTGGAATTAACATAGCCGAAAAGATTTTACAATATGCATCAAAATCAGGAAATTAAAAAATGGACTCTTCTTTTACTATCACCCCTAGATTTTCAATCAAAATGTTGGAGAAAGCATTACGTCTGTACACGCCATCACTATCAGAAAAGCCAATGGCGGAATTCTTGGCAGATAAATGTGATGACTTAGGATTTGAGAATATCAAAATCGATGAAGTCGGAAACATTATTGCAACAATTGGTTCTGGTTCCCCACGTGTTCTGCTATGTGGTCATATGGATACGGTACCTGGAAAGGTCAAGGTCAGAAAGGAGGGGGATTTTTTGTATGGCCGTGGTGCATCCGATGCAAAAGCACCTTTAATGGCAATGCTTCTTGCAGCATCAACTCTACAAAAAAATAATGGAACTGTTATTTTTGTTGGAGCAGTTGATGAAGAAGGTAATGCTACTGGGATCAAAAATTTGGCAAAGCAAAAGCTGGATATCGATTATGCCGTTTTTGGAGAACCCTCTGGAATCACAAATGTTACGATAGCTTACAAGGGAAGAATAGCAATTAATCTAAAAATCAATGTAGGGGATTCAGCTCATGCTTCTGCACCATGGCTAGCGAGAAACGCTATAGAAGAATCAATGAAGTTTACTACAGAGCTCAAAAAGTCACTAGAGGAAAATCAAGAGGGAAAATCAAAAGGAATGATGCTAACAGCCACAATCACTGAAATCAAAGGTGGTGATAGTCATAATGTTACTCCAAAGGAATGTGACACCATAATTGACATTAGAATTCCTGTAACACTAAACTGCAAGTCAGTGGGTGAAAAAATCGCCACAAAGGTTGCCGAATTAGCTTCAAAACAGCAAGTAGAAGCGATTTATTCAGTAATTGATGAAACGGAGCCATTTGAAGCACCTATGAACTCCCCTCTCGTCAGAGCATTTACGTTAGGAGTCATGGATGTAGAGCGAAAAAGACCAGCACTGATCCGTAAGACTGGAACTGGAGATATGAACATAATTGGAACTTTGTGGAATGTTCCAGTTGTAACATATGGTCCAGGAGATCCTCATGCATCACACACAATAGATGAAAGAGTATCAATGAATGAATATCTTCGAGGAATTGAAGTGATAAGAAATACTCTTCATCATTTAAAACGTCTTCATGATGTCAAGACTGAAAAATAATGCTATACTTCGTTGGTCTAGGAATCGGTGGACCGTATGCATTATCAGAGAAGGCAAAAAAAATAATCTCAGAATGCGAGATTGTATATTTTGAACAGTTTACAAGTCCCATGTCAGAGAGACATGCAAAATTTCTGCAAGATTTAACAAGTAAACAATTCAAGTTTGCACCACGATGGCTAGTAGAGGATGGAAAAGAGATTATTGATGCAGCAAAAAATAACAAGGTCGCATTATTATCATATGGAGATCCATACATTGCAACTACGCATATCGAATTAAGAGTTCGCGCAATACAGGATGGCATTAAAACAGAAACCATTCATGCATCGTCGGCGATAACATCTTTGGTTGGAGAGTGTGGTCTTCACTTTTACAAAGTCGGCAGAACTGTAACCATAATGAGCGGCATTCCTTCTTCAACGGCATATTATGCAATATTTGAGAATCTAAAGGTAGGAAATCACACCATAGTTTTATTAGAATGGAATCAAAAAAATAGTTTCTTTTTGGATCCCAAGGAAGCAATTTCTAGCCTCTTAGAACAAGAAAAAGAACAAAATAGAAAGGTCTTCTCTGAACAAACTTATGGAATTGTTGCATCAAGGATCGGAGATGAAGATCAAAGGATTATTGCAGGTAAATTCACAGATTTAGAAAAACAAAATTTTGGCCCTTCTCCTCACACAATAATCATTCCAGGCATAATGCATTTCACAGAATCAGATGCGCTAAAAGTATTAGCTAATTGTATCAGCCCTCCTGAAGACAACACACCAAAAATAGAAAAAATATCTTCTCAAATGATGAAAAAATACATCCCAATGGTAAGACGTGCTCTAGAACAGATAAGGCCGTATTATAGAGATTCAAAAGAATTCGCTAGTGTTTTGGAGAATGCGGACCTATACATCAAGGATTCAGAGAGATTTTTTTCTCAAGGTCAAGAGGAGCTAGCTATTCTCTCAATTGGGTATGCAGATGGTCTTGTGGACGCACTACGAATAGGACAAGGCCTAGAGCCAGAATTATAGAACAAATTAAAAACCTCAGTTTGCTAGAGGTAATGCTTTGGATGTAATAGATAAGGGAATATTATCATCGATTTATGTCTGTACACTGACAGGGCAGGATCCAATTTCCCACACCATCAAGAGGACAAATCTTTCTGAATCATACATTAGAGAAAGAATCACTATGCTGAAAAAAAATCTCATGATAACAGAAAATTATACGCTAACAGAATTTGGAAGAACAACATTACATGTTGTGTTGGCAGGCGGAGTCTTTGACATAATTCATCCAGGACATATTTACACTTTGAATGCTGCAAAAGATCTAGGAGATGTTTTGATCGTAGTCATTGCAACATCTAATACAGCGGTGAAAATGAAAAAAAGGAAGCCTTTGCATGCCGAAGAGCAACGCCAAGAATTGATCGCTTCACTATCAATGGTAGATTTGAGTCTAATAGGTAGTGAGGGGGACATTTTCAAGACAGTTTCACGTGTTAGGCCTGACATCATTGCACTCGGATATGATCAAGTGCATCAGGAAAAATTCATCACGGATGGATGTAAAGAACTTGGACTTAATGTTCGTGTGGCAAGGCTTCAGTCACCAATTCCTGAGTACTCTAGCTCAAAAATCGAGAAAGAGTATGGAGAAGCACTTCACGGCATCTAGATTGAGACTCGAATTGCAACATTGGCGCCGTTTTTGAGTCCAAGTTTTTTTCTAATTTCGCTTTTTGAGATTATTTCAATTGTAGATAGATCATGATGAGTTCTCTCCAATAGTATAATCTCTGCGTCAATCTTATCGTTAATTCTACATGAAAAACACTTTACCCACCCATAGGTTCTTTTTCCATCAGAGAATCCATCTATTTTTATTCCCTCGAGGTTGGTTAGCTGTCTAAGAGATTCAATTTGTTCCTTTTTTTCCAATTCTATATTTAGAGTTCCAGGAAAAGGAATGTAACCAATTTTTTTACTAAATTGTTTTGTGTATCCCTTAAGAGACATGTAGTATTTTCCTTCACCCATTCCGGTTACAAGTTTACCATCAACATCAATTGTGGGCGGAACTGTCTCTAAGCTGTTCTTCAGTACATTATATATTTCAGAAATTTTTTCAAATCCTTTTTGTGATAATTTTACAGAGACTTTTTTTCCAATTGCCAGTCTTAAAATGAAGCCCCCACTTTCTAATTCCAATAAATGTTTAGATGCAGCCTGCTGGGACTTGCCAATTCGTTTACCCAAAGTTGAAGTAGTTATTGAAACATAATTATTTTTAGCACCCTTTGAGAGTAATTCTGTTAGCGTAATCAGATGTTGTATTTTTAATTCTGTCATAATTATATAAAAAGAAAAAAGAGTTAAAGATTTTTCTTATGCAACACCAAGTTCAGTAAATGTTTTCAAAGCAATTCCGTCTTTGTTAGTAAGACTTGCTATTCTGTGTCCTATAACACATTCTATGCCTGCTTGCTTTGCTCCATCTACTAATCTCTGTGTCACAATTCCATCAAGTATCAGATATTTGATGCCGGTTTGTACTGAAAGTTTAGAGACAAGTTCTGAAATTGGTACTTTGAAGACTTCATTTCTAGTGGCATCAAGGCCGATTGCCTCCAGAGTCTCATTAATTTTTGAGAATGTTTTTTCTGCAATCTCGGCCATTGGTTTGTCATTTGGATCAGAAAGAGTTGGCTTTGCTTTTGGATTGTTCATTTCCTCTATAGTTGGCCTCAAAATGTCGGCAATTTGTTGAGGGGTTAGCTCTTCTACTTCGACACCTTCAGGTGCTCTGTGTACTATGTCAATGTCAACTACACTTTTGAGCTCTTTGAGAATGAATCCACCAGCTCTATCGCCATCTAAAAATGCAATTACTTTGTCTTTTTGGTCGCAGAGTTCACGAATGGATTCATCAATTCTAGCACCATCTATGGCTAGAGAATTATCAATTCCAGCTCTAAGTAAGTTAATTACATCTGCTCTACCTTCTACAAGGATTATCCAGGGTGATTCAAAAACGCCTTGTCCACATGGGAGCTTTCCTCTACCATAAGTAGTTAGTTTGCCCGATGTAGAGGTTCCATCATGGATATCCTTGAGCATTGTTTCGCCTTCCGAAATGGTCTTTGTAGCCCATTGCTGCTTGATCTCTTTTGCTCTTTTGATAATGTCGTCCTTTTTTGTAGCACGAACATCCTCTATCGCATTTAGTTTGAACTTGCAGTCAAATGGTCCTACTTTGTCTATACTTTCAATCGCTGCCGCTATCAGTGAAGCAGTATCAACGTCCGTAGACATTGGAATGAGTGCGTCACCATTAGTGGTGTTAGTAGTACTTGTCGTAGTTACCTCTATTCTTCCGACTTTAGATAGTCTCTGGAGCTCATTCAGGTTCATCTCTGGGCCTAGTAGACCTTCGGTCTGGCCAAAGATTGCCCCTATGATGTCTGCTCTCTCAACGAGTCCATCAACTTCAAAGGATAGCTTAACGTGATACTTGACAATTCCTGTTTGTGGCAATTGAGAATATACCTCCTAAAGATCAATAGATTATTTCTTCAAATCACAGATATAAGTGCTTACGATTTCGTAGGCTCAGGATTTACAAAAATAGGAAAGATGAAGAGATTATTCGGTGCTAAAAGAGTGTCCACATGAGCAGGATTTTGTAACATTTGGATTGTTAATCTTAAATCCAGATCCCATCAGAGACTCTATGTAGTCAATGTTAGCCCCCTTGAGGTGTTCTTGTGAGTAGCTGTCAACTAGTAATTTGACACCTTGCTCTTCGATGACGGTATCATCTTCTTCAGGTTTCGCCTCAAAGCCCATCCCATAAGAAAGACCTGAGCATCCGCCACCTTGAACATATACTCTAAGGAATTCTGGCTTTTCTGCCTCTTCTTTCATGAACTCTGCAATTTTCTCCGCTGCTTTTGGAGTAATTGTTACAAGTTTTTGAGTTTGTTCAGTTGCCATGTAATCACCAGTCTCTCCAAATTATAATAAGCTTTTCACACATAGTAGAATAGTAATAATAAAGAAAGGTGTTAGGCAGAGCTTATTTTTTAGATTTGTTCACAAACGCAGTCATGCGTTGCTCTCTGTCCGGATCCGTAAAGCAGTTCCTCCAGGCCAATAATTCAATTCCAAGCCCGGTATCAAGATCTGCATTTCGACCCTTGTTAATTGCTATTTTTGACATTTTTACGCCGGAAACAGAATTTGCGGCGATCTGATTTGCCATCTTCATAGTTTCCTCCATTAGAGATGCTAATGGGAAAACCTGATTGACAAGACCGATTTGCAATGCCTCATCTGCTTTAATCATCTTACCAGTGTAGACAAGTTCTTTTGCTTTTGCGATTCCAACAATTCGCATCAACCTTTGTGTACCACCCCATCCAGGAGGAATTCCAATCGTAACTTCAGGTTGGCCAAGCTTTGCTGTGTCTGCCGCAATTCTAATATCACATGACATTGCGACTTCACAACCACCACCTAGCGCGAATCCATTGATTGCTGCGATGGTAGGTTTGGATACTAGTTCTATGGTATTGGTCACTAGTTGTCCTAGTTTGGCATATTCAACAGATTCATCTGCGGAAATTTTGGACATGTATTCAATATCAGCTCCTGCAGAAAATGCTTTTTCACCTTCACCTGTCAAGATTATTACCTTGACATCATTGTCAGTATCGAGTTGTGTGAATACAGAGACTAATTCCCTAGCAACATCTGTGTTCATAGCATTCAACTTGTCGGGCCTGTTGATTTTAACAGTAGCAATTCCGTTTGCTTTTGATGTAACAACTAAAGCCATTAACTAGAACGAAATCGTGCTTGAAATAAATGTTTAGAGATGCTTGCCCCATTGAGCAAGTGCAGATGCAGCTGCAGTCCAGTTTCTAAGATCATCAAAAACTGGAACGCCTTCTTTTTCAATTAATGTAGAAATTTTCTGTGTATATGGACCTCCGTTTCCGCCTACCAATAATGGTTTTTTGTATTGCTTTGAAAAATTAGCCAAGTGCTGAATTATTGTTTCTTCAAGAGGATCGTCTTGGAATACAAACCACGGCATCACAATATCCACGTTAGGTTCCTCATAGAATTTTTCTATTGTGTATCTATAGTCTTCTGCATTTGCACCGCCTGTAACATCTGCAGGATTTCCTTTGCCGATTACATATGTAGGTGGGAAATGAGCTTTCATTTCTTCCAATATCTTTGGAGATATTGTTGCTAGTTGTAGACCCAGTCTTTCAAATTGATCAATACCTCCAATCATTGGTCCCGCACCATTACTGCACATTGCAACACGGTTTCCTTTAGCTGCAGGTTGCCACGCAAGTGCCTTTGTTACTGAAACTAATTCTTGATAACTTTCAACTGAGATGATACCAGCCTGTTTGAATGCGCCCATGATGATTGCATTTGAGCCGCCGAGTGAGCCGGTGTGGGAAGCTGCCTGTTTTGCACCTGCTTCCGTTCTTCCACTCTTCCAAATGACAATTGGCTTTTTCTTTTCTTTCATAACACGCTTTGCTGTCTCTATGAATTTGCGGCCATCCCCAAAGCCTTCAACATATAGTGCGATAACCTTGGTTTGCGAATCCGATGCCAGATACCAAATCATATCTGCCTCATCAACATCGGATCTGTTTCCATAGCTGACCATCTTTGAGAGTCCAAATGAATCAGCAGATTCTAGGAAGCTGATTCCCATAGTTCCAGATTGTGAAAGTAGTGCGACATTTCCAAGCTTTGCACGAACCATTCTCTCTTGTCCTTGGAATGCACAGTCTAACCTGTTTGCAGCGTTAAACATGCCGATGCAGTTAGGTCCAATAATTCTGATCTTGTGTTTTTCTGAAAGTTCCTTTACTTGTGCCTCATACATTGCTCTCTCCCCTCCTAGTTCTTTGCCTCCACCTGAAACAATTACCACATTGTGAATTCCCTTCTTTGCACAGGACTCTAGAACTGGTGGAGTGACAGAAAGATCCACACATACTACTACCAAGTCCACATTTCCAGGTATGGTTTCAATAGAAGGGTAACATTTTACGCCAAGAATTTCCTCTGATTTTGGATTGATTGGGTATACAGTTCCCGTATAGTCATGTTTTGCAAGACTGTCTAGAACTGAATTGCCGACTTTACCTGGTGTTGCAGATGCACCAACGAGGGCTACAGATTGAGGAGTAAAGAATTTCTCCATAAATTCCGCATTTGGTTCGGCTGTAGAAATTGCATTCTTGTTAATTTCTGTGGATAAAATTATTTTCGCATCCACTACAAAGTATGATTTTGGATAGACTACAATCGGATTGAAATCAATACTGTTGATATACGAGGCATTCTCAGTTCCTATTTTTCCGATTTGGACTAGGGCCTTTGAAAGCATATCCATGCTTATTGGTGTGGAACCTCTAAAACCCTTGAATAATTTTGATGATTTTAATTCCTCAATCATGGATTTTGCATCAGATTCGGTAATTGGTAACATTCTCCATGCAACATCTTTGAAAACTTCAGTCATTACACCCCCCAATCCAGCCATTATTACAGGTCCAAATTGTGGATCAACTTGAAGTCCAACAATCATTTCAATTCCCTTTGGAACCATTTTTTCAAGCAGGACTCCTTTGATCTCTGCTTTTTTATCGTACTTTTTGACGCTCTTTATGATTTGCTCAAATGTCTTTTTTACTTCTTTGGCATTTGCAACGCCAACCTTGACTCCACCCGCATCAGTTTTGTGTAAGATTTGTGGCGATACAATTTTCATGACTAGAGGAAAACCAATTTTTTTAGATGCCTTTACTGCTTCAGTAGCAGTTTTTGCCAAAGCGTACGGAGGTACTTTAACACCGTAGGATTTTAAAATTGATTTAGAAATTTCTTCAGTTATAACCTTATGATCAGTTTTCATGGTTTCGTCAAAAATTTTTTGTGTGTTCATAAGTAATCGAGGACAACCTCGCTCAATATATTAAATTTGTGTCAGAGATGGAATTCTTTCTTGAAGTTTTTGTAAAATAATTTCATGTTTTGTTTGACAGTGTCTATATTTCCATCAATATCCGATCGTATTTTTTTAGGATCCAATTGAGACAATTCCAAATTTTCTTTAGTATTGTCAAGCCAAGATTGAATTATTTTAGAGTCCACTTCCATATGAAATTGTGTGGCAACCGCTGAACCATACTGAAACGCTTGGTTATACAAATCAGAATATGCTAATCTGATACCCCCGTGAGGAATATCAAATGTATCACCATGCCAATGAAATACAGTAAATTTGTCTGAAAAACCGGAAAACAGGCTCGAATTAGATTTTTTATCTATTAGTACATTGTGATAGAATCCAATTTCCTTTTTTTGTCCTGGAAAAACTTTAGCCCCAAATGCTTTAGCTACAAGCTGTGAGCCTAGACAAATTCCCAATAGCGGAACGTGTTTTCTGACAGCCTCTCTGATAAGCCGTAATTCATCTTCAAGGTATTGTAAATTGTCATTAGCACTTTCTGGTGCACCCATAATCATCACCATCTCATTTTTCAATTCTGGAATCTTTTGCTTTTTTGCTGAGATTATATTCAGAGAGTACCCATCAGATTCCAACATTTCCCCCATAGTACCTGGTCCCTCAAGGCCAGCATTTTTTATTACAAGTACGCTGGACATTATTTTGCACAGCTAGTGGGCTTGTTAATCAAATTAATGAATTCAGTACCAGAATAATCATGCACGATCACATACGGTACAACCCATAGAACAGTAGACTCTAGTTTTGTTGTAACTTTAATAGCATCTAGATTAACTCTCGATACATCAATTCCGCCTTGCTCAGTATCAAAAAATGAAAAGAATAGTCCAGTCATTCTATTGTCAGGTGAGTCAAACTTGCCAAAAACCACGCCATCACTATTGGGTGCAAATGTTCCTCTTCCGGTACTGAATGTACCTAGATCATTTTCTTCGTATATTATCGTAAAAGAGTATTTGTAAAATGACGCTGGAAGAATTGATGGATTACAGACATTAACAGTTTTGTCAGTAATTACAGAAAGAAAATTAAATGATTTTCCTGGCCATGAAAACTCAAGATTGCGAGATGAAATCGCATTGATTGAAGAATAACCTAAAGAGCCCGTAATCACAATAATTGAAATCATAACTATTATGGTATGTTTATCAACCATATGCTAACCTCGAATATGGCATAAATTTAGTTTATGAAAAAGGAAAAATGAAGATAGTTTACGGCCAGAGGCCTTTTGCTTTGAATGCGTCAACAACTCTTCCTACTGCAAGAACCATTGCTGCTCGTCTCATATCGATTTTGTGCTTTTTAGAGAGTGCCAATGTATCACGGAATCCTCGAGTGATGTGACCTTCCATCTTGGAGGCAACTTCCTCAAATGACCAATAATATCCCATGTTGTTTTGAACCCACTCCAAATATGAGATGCAAACACCACCAGAATTCGCCAAAATATCTGGAATTACCATTATCTTTTTTTGATAAATGATCGGGTCTGCTTCTGGCATTGTAGGTCCGTTTGCGGCTTCAGCGATTATCTTACATTGTAGTTTTTTGGCAATCGATGCGTTGATCTGATTTTCAAGTGCTGCAGGAATTAGAACATCACATTTTGTTGTTAGTAACTGTTCTGTTGTGATTTTCTTGCTTCCAGGATAGCCGACTACTGAGCCAGTCTTGTTTTTGTATTCAAGTACTTTTTTGGAATCAAGGCCTTTTGGATTGATTATTGAGCCCCTTGTATCACTTACTGCGATTATTTTTGCACCCATTTTTTCTAGGTACTCTGCAGCAAATGTTCCGGCGTTTCCATATCCCTGAATGACGACTTTGGCACCCTTGAGTTTGAGTCCAATTGTCTTTGCAGCTTCACGGATGCAGTAAGCACATCCAAGTCCTGTTGCAACATTTCTTGCAAGTGAACCACCAAGTGCGATTGGTTTGCCTGTGATAACACCCGGCTGATATTCATTACCAGATAGTTTGCCATAAACATCCATAATTTGCGCCATTTCTTTACCCCCAGTGTAAACGTCAGGAGCTGGAATATCTTTTTGCGGGCCGATAATTTCAGATATGGCATAGGCATATCTTCTTGTCAATCTTTCAAGTTCACCATCTGATAGTTTTTCTTTTTTAGAATTGACAAATATTCCACCTTTACCACCGCCTAGAGGCACATCAACAACAGCACATTTCCAAGTCATCCAAGACGATAATGCCTTGACTTCTTTTTCCATGTATTCGATACCACCTTCAGGATCAAAGTATCTGATACCACCCTTGTATGGTCCCCTGTCGTTGTTGTGTTGGCTTCTAAATCCAATGAATGTTCGGATTTTTCCGTTGTCCATTTTAACTGGAAGTTTTACTCGTAATACCTTGTTGGGTTCTGCCAAGTAATCTCTTATTCCCTTTTCAACTCTGAGAATTGAGCAAGCATCGTCAAGTTGTTTTAATGCATTCTTGAATGGATCTGCCTGAACCAATTTGATCGAGATCCCTGATGTCAAATTCTATTTAAGGTTGTTGAGAAAATTTCATGGGAATATTTTGATCGCTCTTAAAATTACCAGTTTTAATTAATCAAATTAAGAGATCAGGAAAATAATTAATCACAATTTAGAGTAAATTCAGCTTCTTATTATTCAGGGTTTTCTTGGCACAAAGAATCCATAGAAGCCAGAGCAGTATAGTGCCTAAGTAATGGGAAGATACGATGTTAATTGAAAATTTTACCAACTAACGCTTAAATTGACAAAAAAAATAGTCAGTGTGTTATGATGCCAGCTCGTGGATACGATATGACTCCTACAATGTATTCTCCCGATGGTAGAATATACCAGGTAGAATACGCTATAGAGACAGTTAAGCGAGGAACACTTGCTGTCGGTGTAAAAAGCAAGGACGGAGTTGTAATGGCCGTTGAAGAAATTCCCAGAAAGTTGCAGGTTAGCGGAATAACTCAAAAGATATTCCAAGTGGATGATCATATAGGAATTGCAGCTGCAGGATATATTCCGGATGCCCGAGTCCAAGTAGACGATGCGCGAACTTTCTCTCAAAGTCACAAGTTAATTTATGATGAGGAAGTAGAAGTTGAAACAGTAGCAAAACATCTCGCTGACAGATGTCATCAATACACTCAATATTCTGGCGTTAGGCCATTTGGCGTGGCTCTGATTATCTCAGGTGTTGATCAAAACGGAAATAGAATTTATGTGACAGATCCTTCTGGAACATTTGTTTCATATGCAGCAGTAGCAATTGGTGCAGGCGCTGATGATGTTAATGCATTTTTAGAGAAGAACTACACAGATAACATGTCTCTTGAGGATGCATCCGCATTGGCAATAGCGGCAATCGAACTGAGAGCAGAAACAAAGGATGAGAAAAGTATCAAAATGTCACGCATTACTAAACAAAATAGAGTTCTCGAGAAAGTCAATGATGAAGAACTTAAGAAATACTCTTCAGTAGCCAAAACAAAATATCCAAAGCCAAACTAACATAGTTACTACAAATTATGTATTATTGGTATTCTAATCAATGGGTTTAGGGAGTTATTGGGGAGAAGTAATCGAGGTACTAAGACAAATAATTCCAATTTATGACAAGGTTAATTCGTACATTTCACTAGGTAAAGACAAAGAACATCGGGTTAGAGGAATTTCAAAGAGGGTTTTTCCAGGAGACCTTATTCTAGATGCAGGTTCAGGATTTGGAAACATGTCAAAGACTGCAGAAAAAATATGCGCTGGCAACATATCCATCACACTTTTTGATCCACTAGTGCCGATGTTAAAAAATACTAGTACATATTTCTCAAAAATTCCCGATATGTCATGCGGAGTGTTTGAACACATTCCTTTCAAAGATGAGCAATTTGATGCAGTATTATGTGGATATTCACTGCGAGACGCAATAAATCTGAGAATTGCCATATTAGAGATATATCGAGTTCTAAAAAAGAACGGTAGGTTTGTCATTGTTGATTTGGGCAAGCCAGATAATGTTATTGCAAGAACGGGTGTTTCGTTTTACCTTCGGGCTATACTACCCATTATTGCGTTTACAGTGGGTGGAAGACTTGGATTAAAATTTGGTACACTCTATGGGACATACAAGAGATGGCCTCAAAATAAAAATCTCAAAGAATTATTATTGGAAAAATTTACCAGTGTTGATTTTGAGACAGATTTGATGGGTGGAGCGATAATTGTTGCTGCATACAAATGAATAGGATTATTTTATTATTAAACATCACAGGACTGTTAATTGGAATTTCATACGGTTTGCATAATCCAATCGTACCAATTTTTTCTAAAAACGAAATTGGTGCATCGTATGGAGAACTTGGTTTAATCGGACTGGCAAATTTTGTTCCATACATGCTCATACCGGTTCTTGTAGGAATGCTTTTACACAGATACAATAGTGGAGTTTTGCTATGTATTGGTATTGGCCTTAACACTGTGTCGGTTTTTTTACTATCTTTGGCAAAAACTGTACCAGAAATAATGATTTTACGCGGATTAACAGGTGTTGCACATGCATTTTTTTGGCCACCATCTGAGGCAATTATTTCTGGTGTCAGTGAAGGTAGCACTCGAGTGAAAAATATTGCAAGATTTACGGGGTTTTTTGTTGCAGGATTTATGATTGGTCCGTTAGCTGGGACGTTCATACTCGAGGGATTAGACGTATCATATAGAGGATTATTTGAAATTGCCACATTCGTCATGGCATCATCAGTAATCTTTGGATTACAATTGACGAAAAAACAAATTCAAAGAGAAAACGGAGTTTTTTCTTTTTCTGCGATAAGACAAGTCATTAAATTTCCGCTAGTAATCATGATTTTGATTTACTGTGCATCATCATTCGGAATGATTCTAACAATCTATCCAGCATTTCTCAATGATAGAAGTATGTCTGCAATAGATATTGAGTTACTCTTTTTTGTATTTGGCGCTGCTCGTGTTATTACATTAGCACTGGCAGACAGATTAGTTCGGTACGCGGGTGTTACTTTAGTAACATCAATAATCACAATATCTATTGGACTTGCAATATCTTTTGTTGCTTTTTCCATGCAGGAATTTATTATGGCCATGTTGTTAATGGGTTTTGGATTCTCTATAATTTTCCCTCTTACTTTGGAAATAATTCTAAGAAAAACATCAAAACAATCTCAGGGGATCATCATTGGTGCTTATGAAACGACGTTTGGAATTGGTTGGTCAATTGGTCCAATCGCTGCAGGTATGATCGCAGAATATGGAGGAAATTCCATGCCTTACTTGACTTTTTTTGCCATAGGAATTGTAATATCAAGTATATCATTGATTAAAAAAAAGATGCTCGAGCCTCAGAGCATCTAATAGGCTCAGATGCTTTTCTAGGCTTTTTCCAAAGAATTTTGAAGTGAATTAATTTTTACATGATGAGACTATCAGAATTTTCCAAGATAATTCGTTAGGCTTATTTTCATAGATGTCCAGATTATTCTATGCTTGAATATTCACTCAATATTGCCGGAAGCGAGTGGATAATCATAATATTCGTAGGCTTGTTTGCGTTATTGGGAACAAACAAACTACCCGAAGTAACGAAGAAGTTAGGTCGAGCAGTAGGAGAATACAACAAGACCAAAAATGAAATTCAGAGTCACATAGCTGGAATTACCAATACAATTCCCAACATAACAGCCCCGGTTCAAAATGAACGAGAAAAAATGGAATTTATTGCAAAAACACTCAATATTGATTTTACTGGAATGACAGATGGAGAATTAAAAAAATCAATCTCATCAAAAATGTCCGAATCTGGTACAAAGGGAAATTAAACTTGTTCAATTTTTCACCGAATCAGATTTACAATATGAATTGCATTGAAGGAATGACAAAGTTACCCTCTAAAAAAATTGATTTAATTGTTACAGACCCACCATTCGCAATAGAGTTTCATGCAATAAAACAGAACTATAACAGAAAAGCATCTAGAGTGATGCAAGGATACAATGAGATAAAAAAGAAAGACTATTACGATTTTACTAGAAATTGGATGGAGCAGGCATTTAGAATTCTAAAAGATTCTGGAAGTATGTATGTTTTTTCAGGATGGAATAACCTAAAGGACATTCTTAGTGCATTAGATGATGTTGGATTCATCACAATTAATCACATAATTTGGAAATATCAGTTCGGTGTAGTCACCAAGAAAAAATTTGTTACATCACACTATCATTGTTTATACGTGTGTAAAAATGAAAAAAAGCGTAATTTCTATCCTTTCGTGAGATTTTCAAAGACTGAAAAAACAGAATCTGGTGGTTCACTTCACTATAAGGACAAAGAAGATGTTTGGGACATCAAACGTGAGTATTGGACTGGTGATCAGAAAACTCCTACTAAACTACCTGGAGATTTGGTGAAAAAAATCCTAGAATATTCCAGTAAAAGAGATGACATAGTTTTAGATCCTTTCCTAGGATCGGGTCAAGTGGCAATGATTGCAAAACAGCTAAACCGCAAATATGTTGGATTTGAAATCGTAAAAAAATATCATGATTTTGCAAAAAAGAGGTTAGAAAAAAACATGTATCGTGTTAAGGCATAAAAAGTGCGGAGTTGGATATTATTCCAAATCCAGTGTGATCATCTGTATTCCATTTTGCCCTTGATTCGCTTTACTTCGACCATCTCATCTCGGAGATGTTTTGCGAGTAGTAGCTCAGATTCTTTTTTGTGCTTCCAGTAAGCATTAAGAACCGATTGTCTACTTTTTGCGCGTTTGAGGGCAACTTGGTATTTTCTGTGAATTCCAGCTACTGCTCGAATATAGCTTCCAGAACTGTTTGCCATGATATCAAGAGCATTTGACAAATAGATAACATGGACAAGTGTAGGTTGTTACTATCAATGATGAGCTTTGATTGACCATTTTTTGAAGGTGTCATGAGCAGGTAGAGAGGTATGCCGTCCCATACCCAAACCATAAATGCACATTAGGCATAATTTGGCGTAAGTTGAGATATTCTTGTCCCAAGTGTGAATTTGGCATTACAATTCAAAAAACGTTTAATAAAAAATTCATGATTATTTGTTCGAAATGTGGATTAGAAGACATTGTAGATTATGTAAAAAATATTGATGAAGTTTATTTGGAGTTTTTAGCTAGATTTGATTCTGGGCAAACTCCGGACAAAAAGGAAATGAATTTGCAATTAAAAGAGGAGGGCATTATTCGAGACAAAAAGGAAATCGAATTAATGATAGGGAGTGCTTCTCCAGATATAATTACCCGCGAGGTACTTTTTTCTAAAAACGACTATGTTTCGTATTACAAGACAATCAAAGAGCCAGAACCTGAATTAGGTTTACCGGTGGATGAAATGGGGTTATCTGAAAACATTACAAAGTATCTTCAAGGAAAAAAAATTACAAATTTTTATAAATTCCAAGAGGAATCAATACTCGAAGTAATTTCTGGAAATAATATAATCATCACAGCACCTACTGCTTCTGGCAAGACAGAGGCATTTACCATACCAGTCATACATAAAATTACAAAAGAAGGTAAATCAGGTATTGTTTCTGCAGTATTTGTATATCCAACAAAAGCACTATCACGTGATCAGTTACCAAAAATTAGAGAAATTGCATCAAAAGTCGGCATATCTGTAGCAGTATTCGATGGAGATACAAAACAAAAAGAGCGGATTGAAATTCTGAATGATCCGCCAAATATCATTGTGACGAATTTCGACGTATTACATTATCACATGATGTATAGAACAAAGTTTGCCGCGCTTTTATCAACCATAAAGTTTCTTATCGTTGATGAAGCGCATGTTTATTCAGGAATCTTTGGTTCCAATGTCCATTATATCATAAAGCGATTAAAACGAATATGTAAAAAAATCCAGTTCGTAGCAGCGTCTGCCACATTGGATAATGCTCTAGATTTTTGTCAGCAACTTTTTGGTGAAAAAATGCATCTAGTTACAGGTTCAGGCAAAAAGGGAGAAACAGATTTTGTTATGATCTTTCCATCACTTCGAACTCAGCGTGCACTTACTATAGATCTGCTAGATAAACTGGTGAAAAAAAAACACAAAACAATGGTTTTCTCAAATTCACATCTGAATGCCGAGCTAGTAGCGATGCAAGCAAAAAAGAAAAAAATTGACATTCGAGTTCATCGTGCTGGCTTAATGTCAAAGTACAGAAATTTTGTTGAAACATCTTTCAAAGAGGACAAGATAATTTCAATATCATGTACCCCGACACTTGAGCTTGGCATAGATGTAGGCAATGTTGATGGTGTCATTTCTTCTACCATTCCAGTTAATAGACTCATGCAAAGAATAGGAAGAGCCGCAAGAAAAGGTCAGCGTGGATTTGCATTTTTGGCGCTAGGAAATGACCCAATATCTCAATACTACAAAAATCATCCAGATAATTATTTTGAAGATGTGGAAAAGACCTACATAGATACCAAAAACCCATTTGTCGAAGAATTTCACGTATTAGCCATGGCATGCGATAAACCAATCGTAAAACATGAATTAACTGAGCACTCTGAGATCATACAAGAACATATTGAATTGGGAAAACTGTTTTTACAAGATAATCGATATGTACCAAATTATGAAGTCATCAAAAACACATTAGAAGAATACTCGATTAGAGGAATTGGCAGGTCAATAGATATTTTCTATAATGAAAAGAAGGTTGGTGAGCGAGTTTTACCATTGGCACTCGAGGAATTACACGAGTCTGCAATATATTTTCTGGCAGGAACTAGATACAAAGTAAAGGAATTCGATTATCCTCAAAAACAATTCGCCAAGATTACATCATTACCTCATGACTATCCATATTACACAAAATCACTAACCGAGGAATGGCCTACCATAGAGACGATTTTAGAAAAAAGAAGGGCTTTCGGTATAGAAGTATATTTTTGTAAATTGCACATTCAAAAAAAGGTCTTTGGCTATGTCAACATTGAACTAGGACAAGAAATTACCCAGGGGCA
>OMIR01000069.1 GCA_900299125.1 Nitrosopumilales archaeon
CTTGGTATAATAAAAAAAAATTAACTATTTTTTTGCGTACAAAAATCCAATATCTGGCAATATTTTTCTTATTTTTATTTCAAAAGAATGTGATTCTAGTTTTTGCATCAATACTTTCAGTAAATGCGGTTTGGTATCTACAAAATGATATTCTATGCACATTTTTCTGATCTTATCATAGTACTCTGGTGGTAGTGAATCCATTATGGCGTATTCTTCACCCTCACAATCTACCTTTAAAAAATCACAATGTTCTATGCCATTTGAGTCAAAAATGGTCTGAAGAGAAGTCGAGTTTACTTGTACTGACTTTGTACCTGTTACATGCATGCTGTGGCCTGCCTCATCTTCATTTAGATAGATTGTAACTTTGTCATTATCTTTTGAAACTGCAGCATTGGTAGGTATGACGTTTGGGATATGATTTAACTCAATGTTTGACTTTAACATATCAAAATTCTCTTTGATTGGCTCAAAGCAATAGATCTTGCCAGATTTGCAAAACTGTGATGAATAAAGTGCAAACAATCCAATATGCCACCAATATCAATTATGGTATCGTTGTTTTTTATCTCAAATCCCGGCCTCCCATACTCTTTTAACAGCCAAACATGAGTAAATGCCATCAAATCTGTTGAATCCGTTCGCAGTTTGATCTTGATTCCGTTTCGCATTTTCAAAATCATATGTTCAGATTTTATTTTTCCAAAATATAGTGACACATAGTCAACCCAGTTTTTTACCGCCCTTATTGCTTTGAACAATATACTAATCTTTTCTAATAATCCAGCACTCAACTAATTCCATCTAAGATTATTTGATTAAATAGATAACGTCAAGCAGTATGAATTTTTAACTAACTGTTAGGCTGCATTAACGTAATGAAAATAATGATAACCGGAGGCGCCGGTTTTATTGGCAGCCACCTATGTGATGAATTTGTCAGAACAAACAACCAAGTAATAGTGATCACAAGAAGCACTACATCGCTTGATCGCATCTCACATCTTAAAGACAAGATAACATTAGAAAGAGCAGATGTTACTGATTATGATGTTCTAGGACGAATAATAGCAAAACATAGCCCCGAAGTCATAATACACTTGGCAGGTGAGACGTCTCACTCTAAATCTTTTGAAAACCCACTTTATGACTTGGATGTTAACACAAAATCAACTCTATACATACTTGAAAAAATAAAACAACTAAACCTCAAATGCAGGTTCATTCTTGGTAGTACTTTCATTGTCATAGGAAGGCCACAAGAACTACCTGTTACTGAACAAAGTGTATGTAACCCAACTACGATTTATGGTGCAAATAGACTTGCAAGTGAAGTCTATTGCAAAATATATCACAACGTGTATGGAATCGATACAATCACCTTTAGAATCACAAACTCTTTTGGTCCAAGAGAACAGTTCATTCCAAGCAAAAATGCAATCAACTTTCTGATACACAAAGCATTCAAAAAAGAACTGATCCCAATTTTTGACAAAGGTAATTTCTTCAAGGATGTAGTGTATGTTTCAGATGTAGTATCTGCAATTAGCACCATAATGGAAAAGGGAAGACCGGGTGATCTTTATTGGATTTCTTCTGGAAATAAAACATGGTTTTACGATCTTGGAACCTGGCTTGAAGAGTTAACCGGCACCAAAGTGCAATACGTGGAATCTCCTCAATATACCAAAAAAACAGATGTAGGCAATTTCGTAGTAGATAACTCAAAGCTAAAATCATTGGGGTGGAGTATTCAAACTCCAGTAAAGGATGGGATCAAAAAAACCTTGGATTATTTTGCAAAACTGGGCTAAATCAAGTCTGATTTTTGATATATCTTTCAAATGACGTGAATTCAAATTTTTTTATAAGGCTATCCATTTTTGATAAGGCCTTGTGCAAATTATGATACGTGATAAATCTATCACTGAGTGTAAGGGGAACCTTTGGCATGTATTCTGGCGTTAGCTCCCATGAGTGAATGTAAAATGTTGCAGGTTTACCGTCGATTTCATATTTTTTTATTGCACTTTCTATAGTACAAAGAGGCAGAAACCTCAGATAGAATCCTCCACCAGCCGGAATTTTTTTACCAAAAAATCTAGTGACCATCAAAGGAAATTCCAAAAGATTAGCATCGGATCTGTTATGTCCTATTTCTTCTGAAGATATTCTGTATGGTTTTGTGTCTGCATCTGGAATTCCATAGAGCCTTGTTTTTGCAGGAACGATACTACTATCATAAACATAATTATTTTCAACCAATATGTCTAATGACCAACTCGTATTACGGTTTAATGAAAAAGTGGGAGCTCTGAATCCTTTAGATCTTTTGTTTGTTATTCTTGCAAAATCTTGTATTTGTTGGCTAAATTCTTCTTTTGTAGTGATATCTAGTTTTTTATGATGCATTGTATGAAATGCAATTTCATGGCCATTCTCTATGATCTTATCGAGAATCTCTGGATTTGCTTCTAAAATCTCACCTACTGTAAAAAATGTAGCAAACGTATCGTTTTTGTGCAACCAATCCAAAATCTTGTCAATTCCGTTGAACACTTGTGGTTTTTTTTTGTCATCTTTGATGTGTGGTTGTACAAGCTCTGGGTGATACCATTCCTCAAAATCTATACCAAGTAGGTTCAATTCAGTCACCGATCAATCTTTTTTATTATTCTCGCTGGATTTCCGACAACTACACAAAAATCTGGCACATCCTCAAACACAACGCTTCCTGCACTAACTAGTGCATTTTCTCCAACTGTTACACCTGCAGTGATTATGCATCCAGGAAATAACACTGCGCCAGATTTGATATGAACTGGTTCTACTTTGCGAGGATATCCATTTTTTTTAAGAAAAAGATTCGCAGTTGGATTTGCATGAGCAAAAATCATGGTGTTACTGCCTATTGTGACATTATTTTCTATTGTTACAAGCTGAGGATAAACCAAGTCGATTAAAACATATGGAGAAACATGGCAATTTTTGCCTATTTTGACACCTCTTGCTCTTTGCATTTTTATGGCAAAATCTGAAAGCGGTGTAGAATATGCCAGTCTGTGCAGTATCCATGTTTTAAAAAACTTGCATCGAAGTTGAAATCTTCCATAGGAGCCGCTATGTCCATAGTATTGCATGACTTCTTGTTCGTTTACGTGATTAGCGTCATCTCTGATATCTTTCATGATTATAGCCTTAAATCGCTCACAATGTCTAAAACCTTTCTGAGAAAAAATACTTGCTCGTTTGGTCGTAATAAATAATTAGTACAAAGCTTATTGAGACTAGGATTTACTGGATAAATCATGAA
>OMIR01000070.1 GCA_900299125.1 Nitrosopumilales archaeon
CATCTTTGATGTGTGGTTGTACAAGCTCTGGGTGATACCATTCCTCAAAATCTATACCAAGCAGGTTCAATTTAGTCACCGATCAATTTTTTTACTATTCTCGCTGGATTTCCAATAACTACACAAAAATCTGGTACATCCTCAAATACAACACTTCCTGCACTAACTAGTGAATTCTCTCCAATTGTTACACCTGCGGTGATTATGCATCCAGGAAATAACACTGCACCAGATTTGATATGAACTGGTTCTACTTTACGAGGATATCCATTTTTTTTAAGAAAAAGATTTGCAGTTGGATTTGCATGAGCAAAAATCATTGTGTTGCTGCCTATTGTGACATCATTTTCTATTGTTACAAGCTGAGGATAAATCAAGTCGATTAAAACATATGGGGAAACATGACAATTTTTACCTATTTTAACGCCTCTCGCTTTCTGCATTTTTATGGCAAAATCTGAAAGTGGTGTAGAATATGCTAATCTGTGCAATATCCATGTTTTCAAAAACCTACATCTAAGCTGAAATCTTCCATAGGAACCTCTATGTCCATAGTATTGCATGACTTCTTGTTCGTTTATGTGATGAGCATTATCTTCTAGATCTTTCATGATTATAGCCTCAAATCGCTCACAATGTCTAAAACCTTTCTGAGAAAAAATACTTGCTCGTTTGGTCGTAATAAATAATTAGTACAAAGGTTATAGAGATTATGATTTGCTAGGAAAATCATGAAAGAAGAGAAGATATCATATTATGTCAACAAAGCATCAGAACTTAACAATTCTTCGTTTGATAATAAAATACGTGTTGCCATATTGAGTAGTTTTACATTAAATGGACTTGCTGAAACCATTCAGGTAAAGTGTGCAGAAAAAAAAATTCAATGTTTAACCTATGTTGGAGGTTATAATCAATATAGCCAAGAAATACTAAATCCACAAAGCGATCTTTATAGATTCAAACCTGATCTGACATTTCTTTTCATAGATACTAGGGCGCTACTCAAAGATCTATTCCATCACCCATATTCAATATCTGCAGACGAACGAAAATCATTAGTAAACGAAAAGACAGACGAAATTTTGATCTTAGCAAGAAAATTTTCTGAAATCTCATCATCGAGACTAATACTTGCAAATTTTGCAATTCCAACATTTTCTGCATATGGTATATTTGAGAATAAAACGGATTTTGGTTTTCACCGAATGCTCAATGAAATCAACAACAAGATAGCTGACGATTTGTTAAAATCAGACTCTGTCTATGTTTACGACTTTGACAAGTTTGTAACAAAGTTTGGAGAAAGAAATGTCTTTGATTACAAACAGTTTTTCTTTGGAGACATGAAAATTTCACTAGATCATATTCCGTATCTGGCCTCAGAATTAATGTCATATGTCATAGGATATCTTGGAATATCTAAAAAATGCATAGTGCTTGATCTTGACAATACGCTATGGGGCGGAGTCATAGGCGAAGATGGCTTTAATGGAATAAAGCTTGGAGCAGATCCCCCAGGAAACGCATTCATCGAATTTCAAAAGACACTTCTTTCTTTGCATCAACGTGGGGTAATCCTAGCAATAAACAGCAAGAACAATTATGATGACGCCATAAGGGTAATACGAGAACATCCTTACATGCAGCTAAAAGAAGATAATTTTACCTCATTGAAAATTAACTGGAATGACAAAGTATCAAATCTGAAAGAAATTGCAGATGAAATCAATATAGGCCTTGATAGTATTGTCTTTTTTGATGATGATCCAGTGAATAGAGAATATGTTAGAATCAACTTACCTCAGGTCCAAACAATTGATCTACCTAAGGATCCATCGGAATTTGCAAACATTCTAAAGCACCTAAATGAGTTTAGCGTATTAAAAATCACACAAGAAGATCAGCAAAGAGGCAAAATGTATGCAGAACAAATAAAGAGAATTGATCTAGAAAAATCTGCACCTGATCTGGAGGAATTCTTAAAACAGCTAGACATACGTGTTTTGATAAAAAAAGCCAATGATTTTACAATACC
This sequence comes from Nitrosopumilales archaeon, assembly GCA_900299125.1. Taxonomy (GTDB): domain Archaea; phylum Thermoproteota; class Nitrososphaeria; order Nitrososphaerales; family Nitrosopumilaceae; genus Nitrosotenuis. The sequence continues at coordinate 2,039 of OMIR01000070.1, forward strand.
GAGAATATCTCAGCTTACACTAAAGACTAACCAATTCAACTTGACCACAAAAAGATATCAGGAAAGTGATATCAAAAAACTTGCTCAAGACAAAGACTATCTAGTTGGGTGTGCACAAGTAGTAGACAAGTTTGGTGACAATGGAATAATCGGAGTATTCATAGTGAACAAAAAAAATCCCAAAGAATGGTATTTGGACACATTTTTGCTTAGCTGTAGAGTCATGGGAAGAGAAGTGGAAAAAGGCATTCTTAGCTATGTTATAGACAAAGCAAAAGAGTCGGGAGCTCAACGATTAAAGGCGCAATTTATATCGACTCTGAAAAATAAACCAGTTGAGTACTTTTTACCCAACTGTGGATTCAAAAAAGAATCTGACTCTTGGGTTTATTCTGTTAATGTGCCATTTGAAATACCAAACTTTCTTACGGTTAGTGCTGAATAATGTCAAAAAAGCTATATGAATTAATTTCCAAAGTAATGAATGTGCCAGCTGCGTCAATTAGCGACAACTCAGGACCAGAATCAATTGAAAACTGGA
>OMIR01000071.1 GCA_900299125.1 Nitrosopumilales archaeon
ATACAAGACTGTTAATCTCGATTTTAGTCATTTTTGCATACAAGACTGTTAATCTCGATTTTAGTCATTTTTGCATACAAGACTGTTAATCTCGATTTTAGTCATTTTTGCGCACAATAAAGTTAATCTCGATTTTAGTCATTTTTGCAAAAATGACTAAAATCGAGATTATTTGATTTGTGTCGGTATAGTCATTTTTGCACGCGATATATATAATCTTGATTTTAGTCATTTTTGTACACAAGACAGATAGTCTGAATTTTTTTCAATAAATGACTAAAATCGAGTTTGTTCGATTCATGCACGAGGAATAATCGTTATCTTTAGGAACCAGAAATAATCAGAAAAAATTGAATTCTATATTTTACTTCTCAAAAAAAATTTACCACAACACCCATCATGTCAAGAGTCAAATTTTCACTATCTTCTAAGAATCACGATGGTTCGTTGCCTATTACAGATTCTGTTTACTCTTTATTTGGATCTTTTTACGGGATACGAGAAAAGAACGTAAAAAAAATCGGAATGCGCCAGGAAGAAATTGATAAATGCATAGATCTTTATTTATGCCATAAGAAAACTACTGACGGTTTATCGGTTTTTTTGAGAAGTATAATCAAATCCAAAAAAATAAGTTCCGATATAATATATCCTCTTTCAACCGTTCGAGAAGTAGCAAAGTACGATAGTATTATCATAGAGACAGCAATAAATAATTTGTATTCGGCTCTCGAAAATGCTATTGATTTGATGAAAGAACCAGAAGAGATGAACTTTCAATTAAAATATAGAGAGAAAGATGAAGAATGGGAAAAAACGTGTTATGAACCTGTATGTTATGACAGAAGATGTTGTTTAGATAAAAAAGCAGAAAAAAAACGCATTCGTAAGACATCTCTCATCAGAACAGGCAGTCGTGACTGTTCGTTAATGCTGTCTGCATGTAATACAGATCACATCCGTAAACTTATCATTTTATTAGAGATGGGCATGAAAGAAATATCCGATAAGCAGACGAGCAACATTGTTTGAGTAAAAATAAATTTAAGTAAATATAATATTAATTATTTTTAATTAATATTAAAACCAATGACAAAAATCGATATTGAACGACACATGCTAAATATTCAAAAAAAATTGAATTGTATTTTTTACTTCTCAAAAAAAAATCACCACACACACAAGCATGCATTTAGGCGAATTACTAAAAATGGAGAATGCTAACAGTCAAACAGTTATCGAGACTGAAATGGCTGAATCAGTACCAATGACGCCTTTGGAATCCAAGAGATTCCAAAGGTCGTTTAGAAGGTTCCTCAGATATGATTATGATTATGGATACTCCATTTGTATGCGCCTATTCTCGGTGTACGAATCCAGCTAAAGAAACGACACAAATATTTTGTAGTAAAAAAATAAATCCAGTAAATATAATATTAATTATTTTTAATTAATATTACTAAGTACACATCATAAACGACTAAAATCGATATTGAACGACACATGATAAATATTCAGAAAAAATTGAATTGTATTTTTTACTTCTCAAAAAAAAATCACCACATACACAAAAAGTCAAGCAAGATGCAAGAGGACAGATTCAAACAACTCATGTTAGGAATTCCACATGAATTGAACGAGAAAATCAGAGACTTCGCCGACGGTAAACCTGAAGATAGATATGATCGTGTTTTATCTCAGATTAGACGTATGCTCATACCTGTTTGCGGAGGAGAAAATTGTAGATACACAGCAGTACTACATCGTGGAATGTGCGTCGGTAGTACATTTCTTCACAGACAAACTCGCGCTATTTGTACAGCAGTAGATGGTTGCGGAATTGCGTTGAGTGTTCATGGACATAGTGTTTGTTATGAACACGCAAACATTTATACTCCATATGAGTATATTTACTTTCATTCTTATTGCATACCTGAGTGGGACAGAAGAAAAATGGAGAGAGAGATCTCCATGATGAGATGAGACGTTGAAGAATATGTTATGTAATAGTTTAATTATATAAATAAAATCTTATATTTTTTAATATAAAATTTGACAAATCAAAAATGACTAAAATCAATATTGAACGACACATCATAAATATTCAGAAAAAATTGAATTGTATTTTTTACTTCTCAAAAAAAAATCACCACATACACAAAAAGTCAAGCAAGATGCAAGAGGACGGATTCAAACAACTCATGTTAGGAATTCCACGTGAATTGAATGAGAACATCAGAGACTTAGCAGATGGTAAACCTGAGGATAGATATAGTCGTGTTTTATCTCAGATTAAAGATGTCTCCTGCTCACCTGTTTGCGGAGGAGAAAATTGTAGATACAAAATAATAATACGCGGTGGAAGATTCCCTAACAGTTATGTGATTCACAGACAAACTCACTCTACTTGTGAAGTGGATGGTTGCATAGGCTCTTTGAGTCTTTACAACCATCATGTTTGTTATTATCACTCAAATATTTATACTCCGGTTGAGTATACTTATTTTCATTCTCGCTGCATTCCTGAATGGGACAGAAGAAAAATGGAGAGAGAAATTAGGGAAAATAATGTAGATGATGATAATTTCATGTTATTGTTGTAGTTAATAATTTATAAATACAAATCTTATATTTTTTAATATAAAATTTGACAATATTCGAGATTAAACGACACGAACCAAATTTTATATACAATCAATGTTATATTTACAGTAAAA
>OMIR01000072.1 GCA_900299125.1 Nitrosopumilales archaeon
GATGTAAAACAATCCAAGACCTTTTAAAATAATACGACAATTTTGATTCATTGAAACTTCTTTTCATATCCTCACGATATTCTGGAGGAATTGGCGGACATGCGACAATGCTTGCATCACAATTACAAAAATCAAAGATCCGAGTTGATTTTGTCAATTCACCAAAAATTCCAATAAAAAATCTAAAAAACCCAAGCTTTGTTATAACAAGCTCGCTTTCCAGCTTTTTCAAGGGCTCTTATGATATAGCACACGCATTCAACGTGCCTTCCGCATTTGCGATGAAGGCAGCAAGGGCAAAGAAAAAAGTTCTTTCCATTCATGGTGTGTTCAGTGATCAGGTAAATGTACTTCACTCTCGTGCATTGGGCGATGTAGCTAAAACTGCAGAACAAAATGCACTCAGATGGGCAGACAAGCTGACAACTGATTCCAAAATAACGCAAAAGGACTACAAGGAAAAACTAGGAGTAGACTTTGAGTATCTACCCAGCCCAATTGACACAGAAAAACTGGACAGAATTCCCAATATAGAAAAAAAAGACAATCAAGTAGCCTATGTTGGAAGAGACAGCTACGAAAAAGGAATCGATATTCTTCGCACAATAGAATCGCAAATCAAGGGAAACGTGGTTTATTGCACAAATCTTCCTTGGGAAAAAGCAATGTCGACACTAAAGTCATCAACTGTACTAGTCGTTCCATCTAGAATGGAGAGTCTACCTACTGTAGTCAAGGAAGCGTTTTACCTTAAAGTGCCAGTAATTGCAACAAATGTTGGAGGAATACCAGAATTGGTCACAGATAAAACCGGAATCCTGGTTACACCAGAAGATCCACGATCGTTGTTATCTCAAATTAATTCCTTACTAGAAGACAAAGAAAAGACAAAAAAGCTAACAGAAAAAGCATTTGATTTTGTAAACAAAAACATGACCTGGCAATTCTGGCTACCAAAGTATATTGAATTTTACAAAAAACTAGTACAATAGATCACAAGGGGAAAAATATCTTCAGGCCGTCATTCAGTTTGATCTGATACTCCCATGAAAGAATCTTCTTTGTCATACTAGTGTCAGCCTGACTAGTAAATACGTCTCCGACAAGTGGTTTTTCATATTTCGGCTCTAGCTTTAATCCAGAAAGAGCAATCATTTGTTCTGCCAGCTGCTTTATGGACGTGGTAATTCCGGTTCCTACATTGAAAAAACCATTTTTGATATCGCTTTTCATTGCAGCGATGTTTGCCCTTGCAATATCTTCTACAAAAATAAAATCCCTTTTCTGTTGCCCATCGCCAAAAATTATGGGCTGCTTTTTGTCTTTTAGATTATTGATGAATTTGGTAATCACACCTGCATAAGAGCCGGTCTGACCAATCCCGTAGATGTTAAAGTATCTAAGGCCGATTATTGAAGTGCCATCTCTAATGTATTTTTCTGCTAAAAATTCGTCTTCAAGCTTTGTATCTCCATATGGGTTGATTGGTGCACGTTTACTGTCTTCTGCTATGGGAGTTCTCTCTGGATTACCATAAATGCTTGAGCTGCTAGCGTAAACTACTTTGATTCCAAACTCTTTTGCAATTTTGAATACATTTTCAGTACCCCGTACATTTACGTCCACATATTCTTCTTGTTTTGTAAATGATTCCTGAACATCTGTAAGTGCTGCCTCATGGAACACTCCGTCTGTATTTTTTATTATATTCTTCATAGAATTAAAATCTCTAATGTCAATTTTTTGAAATTCGATATCTTTGGAAGCCTGTGAGATATTTTCGAGCTTACCTCGGTATAGACTATCAATTACTATCACATCATGATTCTCTTTGACTAATCTCTTTACCAAATAACTTCCAACAAAACCAGCTCCACCAGTTACTACAAATTTCACAAAACGTGTTGGCTCTGTCACATCTTTAAGTCTTGAGCAAAATTAGACAAAACTAAATAAAGAATGATCATCGAACATCAAACAACTAGCTAATGACCAATTCAAAAATAATGGAAATGAATCCACAGGAACTTATTCAAGCAATTCAGGGCAACAAGCTCAAAATCTGTGTTGTTGGCGTGGGACGAATTGGATTACCTACGGCACTATCATTTGCAAATTCTGGCCTAACTACAATAGGAGTTGATATCAACTCGCAACTAGTCAGCATGATAAATTCCGGCATTTTTCCTCTAAAGGACGAGCCTGGATACGATTCAATATTTGAAAATGTATTTCATGACAAAAAATTCTCCGCCACAACAAAAATCGAGGAAGGCGTTCCAGTCTCTGATGTTATACTTTTGTCACTTCCAACTCCCATGGATAACCAAAATGTCCCCTATTATGATGCCCTAAAATCAGTAGCCAGACAACTACATGATCATATCACAAAGGGCTCTCTAGTCATAGTAGAAAGTACCATAGAACCAGGTTTTGTTGAAAATGAGTTAGTATCTATAATTGAAGGGGCTGACAAAAAACTAAAGGCAGGAAAAGACTTTGGCATAGGGGTATGTCCAGAAACTGCAAATCCAGGACAAATCCTCCAAGACTTCGAGAAGCTACCGAGACTTGTCGGGGCAATTGATGATAAGACAGCTAATATGATTACAAAGATCTACAGACATGTCTTTACAGTTGATCTGATACCAATGCCTGACTGCAAAACCGCCAATGCGGTAAAGCTTACCACAAACGTGTTCCGCGATCTAAACATTGCATTTGTAAACGAGCTAGCAATGTTATTTGAAAAAATCGGAATTGATGTAATGAAAGTACTAGAAGCAGCAAAAACAAAATACAATTTCCAAGTGCATTATCCAGGTGCTGGAGTTGGTGGTCCATGCCTACCGGTTAATTCCTATCAAATGCTAAATCTGGCAAAAAACATAGATTCTAACTTATTGAGGCTTGTGCGTGTTGGACGTGAGATTAACGAACACATGCCTGACCATGTTCTGGGTTTGCTACAAGATGGATTCAAAGAGGCATCCAAAAAAATCCAGGATTCACAAATACTTGTCTTGGGAATATCATACAAACCAGATGTCAAGGATATTCAGATCACACCAGCAGAACCACTAATTAAAAAACTAAAACAGCTAAATGCCAAAGTAAAGATCTATGATCCGTATTTCAAATCTATAGAGATCTTTGGAATCAAAACGGAAAATAACATGGTTGATGCTCTTGACAACACAGATGCTGTAATGCTAATCACTGCACATAAAGAATTCCATGATCTAGAACCAACTTTTCTTGCATCAAAGCTGAAGACACCTATAGTGGTGGACTCTAGAGGAATAATAGATAATCATGCAGCAAAAAAAGCAGGTTTGATTTTCAGAGGCTTGGGCCGTGGCAAAATCGAATGAAGCTATTGATGCTTCAACGATACGTAATATTCTGACCCTAAGATACGATCCAACGCAAAAAACATCTCTACCAATATTGACATGGAGAGATGTCAACTCTGTAAATAACACGTCACTTGATGTAATTGAAAAAATTATGGAAGATTA
>OMIR01000073.1 GCA_900299125.1 Nitrosopumilales archaeon
GAAAACAACTAATTCATTATGATCTTCAACCCTCGAATGTTATTTTCAAAAATAATGAGGTACAAGCAATTATTGACTTTGATGCTATGCGTAAGGGTTATTTGATAGAAGAGGTGGCCTTTTCAAGCTTTAGATTTTCCAGTTTTAATAATAATTCTACAATTATGATAGCAAATAAACTAAGACTCTTTTTGAAAAAATATGTACTGATCAATCCATTAACCAAAGAGGAAAGAAAATGTTACTTCTTTTTCCTCCGTAAAAATATATTGGAAAAAATCTCATATATCTTAAAAAAATATTACTTTGTAACTGATAAATCATGGTCATCAGACATTAACAAAAATATAGAATTTCTAAAATTAATTGATAAACTTGAATCTGTTATGAAAGGTAATTTTCTAATTAATTTAGTTTAATTGGTAATCCTTTTCTAGCAGATTCATGAGCAGCAATACCAATTTTTAGGGTTTTGAGACCTTCTAATCCGTCTACTACGGGCTTTCGATCGTTCTTTATTGCGTTCAAAAAATCTTTCATTTCTAATAGATACGTTTTGTTTAATTCATTTGTGAATACCACTGTTTGGCTATTTTTTCCAGACACATATCTAGAGGTTACCATGGATTGTGCACTGGTTCTATAATTTTGCTTTATTATGCTGGGCCTCGTGAAATTCCATCTGATGCTCCCTTTTTCACCTATTATGTGACATCTTCTTTCGTATTCAGCACGAACGTAATCAATGATAAGCGTACCAACAGTACCACGTTTGAATTCTAAGATAATTGAAGCTAAACTTTCTGTTTCAGTTTTTAGGTTTTTTAATTTTTGCGTCTTACAATACACCGAAACCACCTCATCATCCAGTAACCATCGTAAGTAGTCGTATTCATGAGAGTCGTCAAAAATTATGCCTCCACCTTTTTGTAACACATAATGATTAAGATAATTTGGGTGATTCCAATTTCTTATGTTGTTTCCCCACTCGCATAATACTGATAATAAATTGCCAAACTGCCTGGTCTGTAACTTTTTACGAACATGATTGAGGCTTTCATCAAACCTCATGTTGTATCCTATCGCAATACGCAAATCCTTGCGATCTGCATATGCAAGCAATTTAGATACACCTGAAAGATCATTTGATATTGGTTTTTCAATGAAGATATGGGTTCCTGATTCTGTGCATTTTTTTGCTATGTTCACATGTGAAGTAGATGGAGTACATATGACTGAAAAATCTGGAGAGTTATCTAGAGCGCTTTTAAGATCCTTAAATTTCGTAACCTTGTATTTTTTTGCTAACATGTTCGTTTTCTTATCATCTGCATCATAGATTCCAATATTTTCAATTCCAAGTTTTTTGAGATTAAAGAGATGACGTTCTCCTATGGAACCACAACCAATAATTAATCCTTGTAACATTACTGCACCTAAAATGTCAGAACCGGCCTCATAATTTTTCCTTTGAGGGATTTTTTAACAGAATTGTTTTGTATTGCTTCCTTGACCTTTTTCATACTTGTTTCACAAACATTGATTGTATTTTCAATGTCTTTTTGCGTATGCGTATAACATAACATTACATATCCTCTTCCAAATAAAACTCCTCTTTGAACAGCTTCCTGACAAAAGAGACTCTTGATAAGAAGCGAGTCATTCCCATTTTGATCGCGGCAAGATATGGATGAACGCACAGGAATGCCATCAAGACTTATGTTAACTTCCAACTCTTTTGCTATCTTGTTAAACTGATCTTGAAGATGTGAACCTATCTTCCAACAATGTTTAATGACTGGTTTTGTTTTAAATTCATTAATCACTGCAACTCCTGCAGCTAGAGATAATGTCTCACCTCCATACGAAGTGGAGTAAAACACGTCATTGAATTTTTCCATATATTCTACTTTTCCGGTAATTGCTCCTAGCGGCATACCATTTCCAATACCTTTTCCAAATGCAACAAGATCTGCTTCAATCTCTAATAGCTCTTGAGCTCCACCATTGGCCAGTCTAAATCCTGTAACAACTTCATCAAAAATAAGAATAGAACCATTTTGATGTGCCATCTTCTTAACTTTGTGTAGAAAATTGTCTTTTGGATATTCTGTTGTCATTGGTTCGATGTATACTGCAGCTATTTCCCCCTTCCATTCCTCAAACAAAATTTTCAGTGATTCTAAATCATTATAGGAGAATTTTCTTATCAGTTTATTGTTGAACTTTGGTACGCCATCATTTCTACTTGTTAATGCAGTAAACCAGTCATGCCATACTCCGCCGCTTCCACAATATGCTATTTTATCGCGTTTGGTAAGAGCTCGTGCAACTCTGATCGTAGCAGTACCTGCATCAGATCCAGTTTTTGAAAACCTAACCATCTCGGCACCAGGTATGATTGATTGAATTTCTTCTGAAAGCTCCAATTCCAACGAATGTGGCATTGAAAATGAGATCCCATTTCTTAATTGTTTTTTAATAGCAGCATTGACCGCTGGATAGTTGTAACCTAATGATATCGGTCCTAATGCCATTACATAGTCGATATACCTATTGTTATCTACATCGAAAACATGTCCTCTGTACCCTTTTGAGAGATAGATTGGATATACGCCCTCTACATAACTAGATGGGGCTTTACTAAATGTCTGAGACATTGCTGGAATAATACCTCTGGCCTTTCTATAGAGTCTAAAAGATTTTTCTAATGGTAACCTATTTGATTTGTAAACCTGAGTTGGTCGTCTTATATGTGATGTCAACATAGTATGATATTTATCTGACATTTTTAAATTTATGAGTCGGTGAGGTTATTCATTGAGATATTGTTTAAGATGTTGTTATCCAGAAAACACTAAACCATACATAATCTTTGACGATAAAGGGATCTGTAGTGGTTGTAGAGTTCATGAACAAGGATATTTTAAAGAAAATTTGGATTGGACTAGCAGAGAAGAAGAGTTAAGAAAAATCCTTGAGTCGTACAAGAAAAAAGCCGAAGAACTAGGTTCACCATATGACTGTATTATTCCGGTTAGTGGTGGAAAGGATAGTCACTATCAAGCACATCTAATAACCAAAGTCTACAAGATGCGGCCCCTCTTTGTAACGTACAACCATGCCTATAATTCAAAAATTGGAATTGCAAATCTGACTAATCTAATAGATAAGTTTGGCTGTGATTTGTTACGTTATACCACAAATCCAAAGACGGCAGCAAAGATCTCTCGTTATTTCCTTAAAAAAATTGGAGATATCACATGGCATTATCATGCAGGAATAATGACATTCCCAATTCAGGTTGCGGTACGTTACAAGATACCTCTTATCATATGGGGTGAACAAGGAGAAAGCTATCTCTTTGGCATGTTTAATCTTGATGATAAAGTAGAGTTTACCAAAAAGACACGACAGGAACAAATGATGAGAGGATTTGAACCCGAAGATGTTCTAGACGATCCTGAAAACAAAGAGATCACAAAGACTGATCTAGCGCCTTTCTTTTATCCGTCGGATAATGAGATATCATCCATAGGAGTACGAGGAATTTATCTGGGAAACTATCACAAATGGGACCAACAGCGTAATGTGGAATTTGTAATAAAAAATTATGAATTCAAAACATTGCAAGCTAGACAAACAACTTTTAATTTATATGAAAAAACTGATGATTTCTTCCAAGATACTCATAACTATCTAAAATACCTCAAATTCGGTTACAGCCGTTGTACTGATCATGCGTCAGTTGAAATTCGTGCTGGTAGGATGACTCGAGAACAAGGAATTGAAATGATTAGAAAATACGAGCATTTGCTTAGGCCGAAAAACTTGGACATCTTTCTAAAATTTATTGGATATACTGAAAAGCAATTTGTAGATGAGATAGAACATCTACGTGATCCCAACGTTTGGCAAAAAAAACCTGATGGAAAATGGGAACTATTAGATTGGATTGGAAACCACATTAATGATCCTGGAGTTGAAGAAGCCAGACTGCCTCTGCGTGAGAAATGGGAACAAGTTAAATCCCCACCTACTAAATTTACACGTAATATGTTTACAGATACCGATGATGAAGAATGTATCTATCTTTAGTTGATTGAATTGATTACAATAATAGACTATGATATGGGAAATGTTCAATCTGTTGCAAATGCTTTCTCTTTGTTAGGTGAACAAGTCAAAATAACAAATAATTCTATGGATCTAAAAGAAGCAAAAGCAATTGTATTGCCAGGAGTGGGTGCATTCTCTGATGGGATGAAAAATCTAGAAAAAAGAAATTTGCGTCAGGTTTTGGAAGAAGAAATTCGAGACAAGAAAAAACCGTATCTCGGTATATGTCTAGGCATGCAATTCTTGGCACAAAAGAGCTATGAGTCAGGCGAACATGATGGATTTGGGTGGATAAAAGGAAATGTTGTGCGGTTACGTTCAGGTAAAGAAAATTTAAAAATTCCTCATATGGGTTGGAACGATACTGACGTAATCCAAAAAGGTGGATTGCTCAACGAAATAGAAAATCCTACCTTTTACTATCTTCATAGCTACTTTTTTGATGTTGATCAGTCTGAAAAAAATGTGATAACCTCAGTATGTCATTATGGAGAAAATAGTATTACGTCTACTCTTCAGAAAGACAATATTTATGCAGTTCAGTTTCATCCTGAAAAAAGTCAGCAAACAGGAATAAAGCTTTTGAAAAATTTTCTAGACGATATAAAAAATGCTTAAACATCGCTTAATCCCAAGCATCATTCTTGACAATGGTAATGTTGTGCAAAGTGTCAATTTCAAGCATACTAATGTCATAGGAAATGCTATCACGGCAGTTGATTTTTTCAATAGCTGGGCAGTAGACGAAATAATCATTCTAGATGTTAGTAAAATACTCAATGACAGAAATAATTTTTATAATATAATCAGAGGTCTGTCAAAAAGGTGCTTTGTCCCACTTACTGTTGGTGGTTGGATTAAAACTGAACAGGAAATAAACAATCTTTTGCGATGCGGCGCCGATAAAATTTCAATCAATACGATAGCAGTGGAAAATCCTGAGGCTATAACTAAATTTTCAGAGATTTTTGGTTCGCAGTGTATAGTGATATCGTTAGATGTTAAAAAAAATGAAAAAAATCAATACGAAGTTTTCATTGATCGTGGAGCAAAACCTACCGGACTGGATCCTGTTGAATGGGCAATAAAAGCTGAAAAGCTTGGGGCTGGAGAAATTTTGCTTACCTCAATTGATCACGAAGGAACAAGAAATGGATATGATCTTGAATTAGTACGTAAAGTTTGCGAGAGTGTAACTATTCCAGTAATTGCATTTGGTGGAGTTGGCAAATGGGAACACTTTGTAGATGGCATAAGACTCGGTAAAGCCAATGCCGTTTCAGCTGCTAACATCTTTCATTATACCGAACATTCAACTTTTAACGCAAAACAGTTTTTGATACAAAATGGTATTGATGTTAATATTCCAAAATTTTATCAGGTGCCAACCCCAAGAAAACCCAAATATAATGAAATATTTTGATATCTGACGTGTTATCATATACCTTAACAATTATTTCTTGTTACCAAAGTTGATTATGGACTTATTATGATGGGGTTTCCCTTATTAGATAATATTTTGGCAGCTTAAAATTCGTATATACCTCTACATTAATCGTCGTGAACACAAGCACCATGATCTATGAAAAATTTAAATCTAATTTTAGTGAGCTGATAAATCATTTTTTTTGAAGAATACCTAACAAATGTCTTCCATATTTTTCAAAATTTGTATCATCATTAAAAAATATTAACTGTGTTTTTTTTGCAAGTTTATCCATTATACTACCACGTTTTGGTTCTTTAGGATACATGGTTGCTGGCTGGATAACACGTGCAATATAATAGTATAAACCCAAACGCTTAATCTCAATAATCTTGTACAAGTCTTTTATTTTTGGGAAAATATTTTTTTCTTTAATGTGTAGATTAAACCAATGTTCTTCAATATTTCCTAAACCGAAATCTTTTCTTAACCTGTTTAGATTTTCCAGCCCCTCCATCGATGCTTCTGCAATTATCAAATATCCTTTAGGTTTTAACATTTTATGTAATTTTCTAAATAATTTAACTTGTAAATCGGTGGTTGGCTGATTAATTATACATCTACAAGATATGATGACATCAAATTTATCATCTGATGAGTATTTGTTAATATCTACTCGCTCAAAAAATAAATTGCGTTTTTTGATAGTGTTAGCTTGGTTAATCATTTCTTCTGAATAATCAATCCCAAATGTTTTTCCATTAACATAATGGGAAAATAATGCAGTACGTTGTCCGTTACCACAACCAATATCAAATAATGAATTTGGTTTTATTCTTTTTAATTCACTAATTATAAAATAATTTTCAAGCTCAGATAAAGATTCGTCATATGTTGCGCCCATCTTATTATTTTTATGATTAATTGCAAATTCATTCCAATGTGCAATATTATCTCTAATAGAAAATTTCTTCACGTTGTTTTCATATTACCTGATATTTATATTTCTAAACTATCTGCTAAATGTAAGATCGGAAAACAACCATTTCTAATGCTTAGTTAAGAAAATTAAAAAATAATATGTGATTTACAAACAATAGAAATCCGAATAAAAATTGATCTCCAATTAAATATAACTTACCATATATATTAAAACCATGAGAAAAAATCGAGTTTTTGTTATCGCTGAAGCTGGTTCTAATTGGAGAATGGGAACACCATCAAGAGATATCCAGATGGCAAAGACTCTGATTGACATTGCGCATAACGCTGGTGCCGATGCAGTAAAATTTCAAACATTCAGGCCCGAGACAGTTTATGTTTCCAATGCTGGCGATTCTAAGTATTTGTCAGAAAATGGAATTAAAGAATCAATAACTGAAATCTTTAGTGATCTATCCATGCCATACGAGATGATTCCTCAATTATATGATCACTGCAAAAAATATGGAATCGAGTTTATGTCCACTCCATTTTCAGTACAAGATGCAGAAGTATTAAATCGATACGTCAAAATTCATAAAATTGCATCTTGTGAGATAACTCATTCTAGACTTATTGAATTTATAGCAAGAACAAAAAAGCCATTAATCCTGTCAACTGGCGCAGCTACATTTGATGAAATTGAGTGGGCAGTGAATCATTTTTACAAAAATGGTGGCAAACAAATCTCTCTAATGCAGGTGACTGCAAAATATCCTGCACCGCTTTCTACCTTAAATCTAAAAGTGATTCCTTATCTAATAAAAAAATTTGATGTGGCGGTGGGCCTTTCGGATCATAGTATAGATCCAATTGTGGGACCAGTCACAGCTGTCGCTTTAGGTGCAACAATAATTGAGAAACACTTCACACTAAACAAAAACTTACCAGGACCAGATCACCAATTTGCACTTATTCCAGAACAGCTAAAAACTATGATCAAATCTATAAGGGGATGCGAAGCAAGTCTTGGAAGTGGCAACAAAATTGTCCAAAAAGAAGAAAAAGAACTAAGACGCTTTGCTCAAAGATCAATTCAAGCAATTAAGCCAATAAAAAAAGGACAAATCTTCAAAGAAAATGTAAATATTGCTATACTGCGGCCCGGTAAACAAATACGTGGACTTCATCCTAAATTTCTCACTGAAATAATAAACAAAAAAGCCAAAAAAAACATCGCGCTTGGTCAAGGCATAAAAAATAATGACTATGAATAACATCAAATGGATTTTTTTTGATCTGGATGGAACACTAGTCGATAATATTCCAGAATTATATCGTGTATACATCAATTTTTTAAAAAACTATGGAATCAAAGGCAATAAAAAAGAATTTGAAAGACTTAATGGCCCATCACTAACAGAAATAATTAGTATATTGAAAAACAAATATCATATAGACAGATCAAGTAAAAGGCTGTTTGCTGATTATCTAAAACAAATTCAAATTGCTTATAAAAAAATGAAACCAAAAAAACACAGTAGACAACTATTAGATATTCTCAATAAAAATGGTTACAAACTTGCATTAGTTACATCCTCTCCAAGAAACTTATCCTGTCTATTACTCAAACAATATGGATGGAAAAAATTTTTCAAACATTATGTATTTGGTGATGACATTTTTCATTCAAAACCGCATCCTAGTATCTACAAAGTATGTTTGAAAAAGACTAAAGCTATTGCAAAACAAACCCTTGTAATTGAGGATTCTAAAAATGGCTTCAAAAGTGCAACAAAAGCCGGTCTCAAATGCGTATTACTGAAAAAAAATGTAAACCTGCATAATATAATAAAAATATTAAATAATTATGAACGACAAATTATTTGAGACAATTCAAAAAGGAAACATAATAGTAAAACACGTCAACCTTTCGTTTTCTATATCAGATCGTAATAAAAAAATTATTGATGAAATATGGATTGAAGAATGTAAAAAAAGGCCAAATCTCTTCAATGGAGAAACACTTTCTTTTCTATCCATCAAAAAAGAAAACAATAACATAATTGTAAGTGGGCAATTCACAGATTACAAAAATGCATTAGTAAGTAGAAACAAACCGGATCTTGGATTAAACATAATACAAATAGGTGTAAGTGGGATAACATTGATTGAAGAAAACAACAAAAAATTTATCCTGTTCTCAATACGGACCGATAAGGTTACTGATTATCCCGGATACATTGAACTTGTTCCATCAGGAAATATTGATAAATCTGTACTGTTAAAAGATGGAACAATTGATTATGTTACAAAGCTAAAAGAAGAATTTTTTGAAGAAACTGGTGTACCAACAAAATACATCAAAAAAATAAAGAGTATATGCCTGGCTTATGATTGTAGTAATCAGGTTTTTGATGTTGGATGTTCTATTGAATTGACTGTTGGTAAAAATGAAATAATTAAAACTTTTTCAAAAGTTACTGAGTACAAAAATCCTCAGTTTATCCAAATAGATGATCTAGAAAATTTCATAAATAAAAACAAAATAAGATTGGTCCCTACCTCTCTTGCTATTCTAGAATGCTTTTTTGATACTAAACCCTAAATTTTATTGTGAAATTCATTAATTTTTTCTATTATGTATTTGATTTGAGAGTTTGTTAAGTTTATGTGCATAGGAATTGAAACTAATTCAGGCCAAACTGATTCTGTTATTGGTAATGAACAAGAAGATTTGTATGCACTCATTAAATGTACTGGTCTATAATGAATCCCGATCTCAATTCCTGAATCATTCATAAATTTAATAAATTCTGATCTGTTCTTTACACGTATCCAATATAGATGGTAACAGGAATCATCTAAAATTGGGGTTTTATGTTCAAACAAAATTCCCTTATGATACATTCTGGCTATTGCTTTACGCCTGCTATTCATTTTGTCGATTTTCTTTAATTGTTGTAAACCTATTGCAGCAGAAAATTCATTCATATAATAATTCCATCCAAGTCTTGATACGTCATAACAAACTCCTTTCCTATTGTCAATACCACACCACCTAAGTGAATTTAACAAATTCTTTTTTTTCTCAGCAAATCTGCCATTCAATGTGATTGCACCTCCCGTTGGCATAGCCAAATTCTTTACTGGATGAAAACTAAAACAGACAATCTCACTATGAGAACCAATCTTTTTTCCAGCAAATTGAGAACCGCATGCGTGTGCTGCATCCTCTACCACTGCGATTTCATACTGACGTGCAATTCTTCTTATCTCAGCAAGATCACATGGAATGCCGCCAAAATGTACTGGTATTATGAGAGAGCTTCTCTTTGATATTTTTTTCTTTAAATCATCTACATTCAAACATAATGTATCTTCATCTATGTCAACAAACACTGGTTTTGCACCAGCATACAAAACTGCATGAACTGTACTAACAAACGTCATAGAAGGTACTAGAACTTCTTTATTTTTTATATCCATCAGCATCAAAGCTAAATGTAATGCAGCAGTACCGCTGTTCAGTGCAACACATTGTTTGGAACCAATATACCGGTTAAACTCATTTTCAAACTCCAATACTTTCCCCCTACCTGCACCAGAAGCCCAAACTCCGCTTTCAAAAACTTCATCTATAGCTTTTTTTTCGCTCTTATCGAAATAAGGATCAAAAAGCTTAATCATTGTATTCTAAAATAACCTTGATTTTGAAATAATTTTCTTGAGTTCATTCTTTGAGATCTTTTCGGCCATATCTGAAGAATAAGAACCAGTAAGATTTGGTTTTTTCATCTTTTTCTCATAACTTCTTTTTGGTTCGTTATTACTGAATGGGTTAACAATAACGTATTTGCTACCTATGTCATAGGTATAACGAAGCTCGTCTTGACCTATCAACGCTTCATGTAGCTTTTCTCCAGCTCGTACTCCGATGTATTCTTCCTTTGTTTTTCCAAATATTTCTACTAGGGCATCTTTTAGATCTGTAATAGTGTAAGCACGAAGTTTTGGTACAAAGATATCTCCACCACTTCCCATCTTTGTTGATTCTAAAATAAAGTCCAACGCTTCTTCCATTGTGATACTGAATCTGGTCATATTTGGATCAGTTAAAGTAATTTTTTCTTTCTTCTTTATCTGTTCAATGAATTTTAGTACAACTGATCCACTGCTACCTAGAACATTACCGTATCGTAAAGCAATGAATTTAGTTTTGTGTTTTTTAGAATCTAGATAATTATCCGCAGTTACGAATAACTTCTCCATTAGCAGCTTTGTAGCACCATAGGTGTTCAACGGCGATACTGATTTGTCAGTACCAACACCTATTGCTATCTCGACATTATTCTCTAATGAAGCATTAACTAAATTTTGAGTTCCGATTATGTTTGTCTTGATTGCTTCAAATGGATTGTATTCTATCACTGGAACATGCTTTAGAGCAGCCGCA
Organism: Nitrosopumilales archaeon; assembly: GCA_900299125.1. Classification (GTDB taxonomy): domain Archaea; phylum Thermoproteota; class Nitrososphaeria; order Nitrososphaerales; family Nitrosopumilaceae; genus Nitrosotenuis. The sequence goes on from OMIR01000073.1 coordinate 10,923, forward strand.
TGAAAAACGATGTCCACACTTTCTAATGCTCTAACTAATCTTGGATACTCTCTAATATCGCCTACAAAAAATCGAAGCCGATCATCTCTTAGCTCCGATTCCATTCTAACTTGATTATTCTCATTTCTACTAAAGATTCGAATTGTGTCAACTTGCATTTTTAAAAGACGCTTTGTAAGAGCTTGTCCCAAAGAGCCAGTTCCACCAGTTATTAAAATTTTCTTTCCTTCAAACATAAATCGCCTAACTTGATCGTACTAAATAACCTGTCTGTTACTAACGGGTTTGAAAAATGAAACTAGTTGTACGGATATTTCCGTCATGTGTGTTATGTTTTATCTATATACAAGAATTATGACGAGTTGAGCTAGAATCTGACTAGTATGAGAATTTTTTTGTTCTGTTTTTTACGAAGTTAATCGAGTCTACGGGACTTGGATCTATACCTGATAACACTGCACGATAAATCGTTGAATAATCCAACAAGTAAATCAAATTGATTAATTTTGATAGAATACTTCCTTCTACTGAAAAAATTTCCTTGTATTCTATTTTTTTTTGATCAAAATATTCTTTGATTATTTCCCATCTCTCTTTAGTTTTTATGTAGTCGTCTTGACCTCTAATCAAAAGTGGTCTAGCCTCAGTTCTTTTTTCCCATGCAACAATTCCATTATGACACGCTTCCATAATGTCTTCTGCAATTACGTGCATTTTTGCATTCTCTTGTAAAGAATTTTTGAATCTAATTGCAGCTGATTGAAGGCCCCATGGATAATAAATCACCGGAATACCTGAAATCCAATTCGCGATATCTATAGATGGATTGGTTAAACTAAGATTTTGTGATGAAATTTTTTTCTGTGTAATCTTTAGCATGTCGATGGATTGAAAAATATCTTCTTTTTTTAAAGGAATTATAGGTTCTAAAATCTTCAGCATTGAAAACAAAAACGATGGAAAAGATGCTCTAGGGGAATGAAAGATAGGAATTTTTCTGTGTTCAATTTTATTTTTAATACAATATCTCTCTATTTCCCCCCCTCCAGAGAATGCTATAGTCTTGCAATCTGTTTTTGTAGCAGAATCTAAAACCGTTAACGATTCAATAGTATTTCCTGAAACACTAGTCGAAACCACCAATGTGTTGAAATCTACAGTATTAGGTAAATGATATCCCTTTACAACGCTTACATGAATGTTGGTCTTAGAAAGAATCGCCGAGAAAATATCATTTAGTGCACCTGAACCACCCATTCCAACAAATACGATATGCTTAATGTTCTTAAAATCAATTGCCACAAGATCTGCACCGTAGCTTTCTTTCCCAATACTTGGCCACATATCATAGATCTTATGTATTCCTTGAGAATCCACCTTCTCTAAAATTTTAGAATCTATCAATAAAATTTTGAATAATATTTCAAGATATAATGGTTAACGAGTTTATTTTAAATAACGAAAAAATTTGCCCAAACTAATGGCAGACAAAACTCTATCATTACTCAAAACTGTAGAATGGAAAAACAACAAAGTTGTAATGATAGACCAGACAAAGCTGCCCAACGAGCTTATATTCGTTGAATATTCGGATTTTCATGATGTTGCAAATGCAATCAAAACTCTAATTGTACGGGGGGCTCCGGCTATAGGTGTCTCCGGGGCATTTGGTCTTGCACTAGCAGCACTACAAAGCAAGGCAACATCTAAGGATCAACTTTTATCAGAACTGGATTCTGCAAGAAAAATTCTCTATGAAACTAGGCCTACAGCAGTAAACCTGGCATGGGGCCTGGATAAAATTATGCAGGTTGCAAAGCTGGTAGATGAAGTATCTCAAATCAAGGACTTGATAGTAAAGACTGCTCAAGAGATGGCAGAAGACGATATCAAAATTAACATGCGAATGGGAAAAAATGGTTCGGTTTTGTTTGATAACAATGACACAATAATGACTCATTGCAATGCGGGCTCTCTAGCTACTGTTGCCTATGGCACCGCACTTGGAGTCATACGTGCTACAA
>OMIR01000074.1 GCA_900299125.1 Nitrosopumilales archaeon
CTCAATTTTACCCTACAAATAAAGGCAAATTCCTCGATTATAACAATTTTTGAGTTTTAATAAAGTAAAAACTGTTCATGAATAATCAATTTTCCAATGGATTGGGATGTGCAAGCCTAGAGTCCACCAGTATAGAATTAGGATCTAGTTTAAAAAACCATAAAGGAACTATGTGTATTGAGAAAAATTTCCATTTTTGTTATTTCGATATTGACATTATTTGGCATGACACAATTGGCAATTGCTCAAACATATGATGAAAAATTGGAATTTGCAGGTTATCTAGAAGAGTCACTGGGTCATTTTTGGGCAATTGAGCAAAACTTGGATGATAATAATGCAGAACTTGCTCTAGTTCATGCAACCCATCCAATTGCTGAATTGTATCTTTTGATGAAACCAGAACTTGTCGAAGCAAATCCAGAATTTGATTCCAAGGTTCAGCAAACACTAATGCAACTAGCAAAAAAGACTGGTCAAGACGTAACCAGACAAGATGCGCAGATTGCCATAAATGATGCAAAACAAGTCATCGAAGAGGCAAGAGATATCGTAGTAGGTAAAGAGACAAGCAATGAATTAGGGTTTCAGGTTTTACTGATACAAAATTTGCTTAAGAGTTCAGTCCAGGAATATCGAGAGGGAGTAATTGACGGACAAATTGATTTGATGCCAGAATTTCAAGATGGTTCGTCATTTGTCTGGAGATCTCAGCAAATCTTTGAAAAGATAAAGACAGACTTGCCCCAGGAGGACGCTAAAGAAATTAATCTAGTTTATTCTGATTTATGGAATGCGTATGATAATAGAGCAGATGCTGATGAAATTGAAGTAAAGGTTGACACAATAATTAACAGGCTTGGAAATAGTGTTCAAACCAATACAGAGCAGCCGGATTTATTAGCATATGTTGAAAACATTCGCGTTCTTTTGAATCAAGTCAAGTCGTCATATTCTGAAGGTGACAATGATTCGGCACTTGCCTTTGCAACCAAAGCATATCTGGATAATTTTGAATATCTAGAGGCCACAATAGAAGAATCGGATCCTCAATTAAAGGAAGAAATCGAATTCATGATGCGCGAGGAGCTCAGAGAGAAAATAAAGAACAATGTTTCACCAGCAGAACTTGACGAGCATGTTGATGCAATCCTTGAAAAAATGGACTCTGTTGCAAAAATTGTCCCTGAATTTGGCACAATTGCAACAATGGTCCTAATTGTGGGAATCATTAGCTCTATTGCCATCTTGTCAAAGAGCAAAAGACTGGCAATTAGTCCAAGAATTTAATCGGCAAAAATAGAGTATTTTTGCCAGATTTGACCAACTTTACCAAGAACTAGGCAATTTCACTCTAAAAAACTGGATTAACAAAGTCAGAAATTGATTTGGACTTTGGTAGGCAATTCAGAGACAGAGTATGATTTGTTAAAGATTTAGAACAATATGAAAATTTGTTTGAAATGAATAGTGATTATTTTACTATGACTTTGCCTTTCATCCATGGATGGACTATGCAAATATAGTCATACGAGCCTGCAGTCTTGATCGTAGCACTGGCAGTAGCGCCAGCATTTACAAGGCTTGTATCAAATGTCTTGCCATCAGTAGAGCTTGCAGTGTGTGCTGCAGAGTCGAGGTTTTTCCACGTTACCTTGCCTCCAACTGGAATGGTGATAACATTAGGAACATAGCATTTATCATCACATTTTTGATTAGTAGCTGAATCTTTAGCCATCTCTACTGTTACCTCTTGTGAAATTGCAGTTCCTGTCATGGTATTAGTCTTTTTTGCAGTTGCTTTAGGAGATGCCATTGGTGATGGCTGTGGTAGTTTTTTTCCTGGTGCTGGCTTTGTCTTGTCAGTTGCTTTAGGAGATGCTTTGGATGATGGTTGAGATGACTTTTTAGTTTTAGTATCCTTTTTGACTTCTTTTTTTGCTGCTCCAGTTTCAGATTTGCCAATTTTAATTGTCTTTGCAATATCATCAACTGTAGTTGATGCATTGCCACTCATGCTCATTCCTACTGCAGAATATAGAGTTCCACCTACTGTAGTAGTGTAAATTTTTGAAGTTCCCGTCTTGCCTTCAATTGTGCATTCCGCAGTTATGACTGAAAACTTGTTACCGTTAATATCAGCACTAGAAATTTGTGGTGCCTTGCATTTGTTCTTGTATTCTTCAGGGATTTCTCCAGTTGCAGTCACCTTTTTTGGTTTGGTTGCAGTGACCATGACTATACTGTTCATATCAGAACCCATGTCCTGAGATGTTCCCTTTGTGATCATGACAGAAAGCGAATCGCCAAACGCCATTTCCATTCCGGAGTAACCTTTTGGAATGACAAATTGGAGTCCCCACTTTGCATTATTGTAATTTCCTGTAATGTCCATTTTTGGCATGCTAGGCATTTTTGGAACGCCTGGCATTTTTGATACATCTGGCATTTCATAGCCAGACATTTGCGCATTGGCAACTGCCAAAGATGAAACGGCAATTAGTGCAGAAACAATACTAAATTGAATAACCTTGTTCACGAGGACAATCTTTCCCAATATTATTTAAATCGTGCTAAGAATTTCACCTCAAATAGTTCCAAACTCGGTGTTATGAGAAAAAACTAGAATAATCCAAATTCCAATGAATCAACTAATCTCCTTAGTAGATGGTAAACCCGAATTAGTCAATATTATCCAAAATATCACGCAGTCGGAATTCAATACAAAAAATCAATCTTGAAAAATTACCATGTCTTATCTTCACAGCATTTAACACTGTTCTGGAATGCCTCTACTTGATATTACATGAATTATACCAACAAGATTTAGAAGAGACTTTGTAGGTTGAAAAATTATGGACAGATTTCCGAATCAGAAATACATCGTAGTTGAGACTTTTAGAAAAAGCGGAGTCGGTGTTAAAACACCCGTATGGTTTGTTGAAGATGATGGGCTGGTTTGGGTAGTGACTCGGGAAAAGACAGGCAAGGTAAAGCGAATTAGAAATAATTCCAAAGTCAATTTGGCAGTATCAAATTTTTCCGGTGATCCAAAATCCGATTGGAATACAGGAACGGCACAAATAGTCCAAGGTGATACGGCAAAAAAAATTATTCAAAAGAGAAACAAAAAATACGGAATCATGGCAAGACTGATTGGAATTTTTTCTGCCAAAAAAGGCGCATATGTTGTTTTTTCAATCAAAATTAATGATTCAAAATAAAAAATGCAACAACCTATCAAGAAAAGATCCCCCAGCTACAAAAAGGCGGTTTTACATTTACAAAAGGATAGAAAACTATCAAAAATAATTACCCAGGTTGGAAAATGCCAAATCAGAGTAATTGATAACAAGTTCGAAGCACTAGTAGATGGGATAATAACCCAGCAAGTCTCTGATGCTGCAGGAAAAGCAATCGCTGCAAGATTTAGGGACTTGTTTGATGGTAATTTTCCCAAGCCTGAGCAAGTTATGGAAAAAAAAATCCATCAAATCAAAAAGGCAGGACTATCAATGAAAAAGGCAGAGTACATTCACAGCATTGCGGAAATGGTTTATTCAAAACAAATTGATTTTAAATTACTAGAGGACCAAGACGATGAGCAAATAATTTCAGAGCTTGTAAAGATTAGGGGAATTGGCAGATGGACTGCTGAAATGTTTTTAATTTTTGGAATGGGCAGAATGGATATTTTACCGCTAGGTGATTTGGGTTTGAGAAACGGAATTGCCAAATTATTTGATATTGACAAGCCATCTGATACTCAGATTACAAAAATTGCCTCCAAATGGAGTCCTTACAGAACAGTTGCCACATGGTATATCTGGAAAGGTGTAAAAAATTTCAAAAATGTCTAGTTTGTTTTAGATATTTGTGGGATTCTACCTTGTTTGATGCTCAGAATCATTTGTAATGCACCTATTGCAAAGACTAAAGCCAGCTCTGCATAGACTCTGCTTCTCACAAGATCAAATGAAGGACCTGCAGTTGATGCAGCCATTACCAGTCCGCCAACAATTACCAGTCCGCCTTTGATTAAAACAAGTCTTGAAGCTGTCTTTGATGGAGACTTTTTACCAATAAAATGAGCAATTAATGGCAAAACTAGTGATGGTGTTCCCATTACGACACCCTTGCTAAATGCATCAATTGGGACTAGTCCTACTGAATTCCCCATGGAAACTCCATAGTCAATTGCATACAAGCCAATGAATCCAAGTGATACTAGGATTAGTGCAAGGCTAACATTCATTGATTTTTGTATCATTTTACAATATAAAATCGAGTAGTATGCATTAAGACTAGTGCCAAGGCTGACTGGATCAAGTGCTAACAGTAATTTTTGCAAATCGCATTTTAAATAAGCAACACCAAGACTATTTTCTATGAGCTACAATGACATCTCTGATATGTTCTCGCAGTATAGCAATGAGAAAAATGCAAAAAACTGTGAGCACCTCAAGGAGTTATTTGCACAGGCAATGAGTATGATTGATGAAGAGTCTCAAATTCCCCAAGAGATACTAGTCA
>OMIR01000075.1 GCA_900299125.1 Nitrosopumilales archaeon
ATTTTTATTTCGGGCAATAATGCAAAATCAGAACTGACCACTCCTACTGGAGCTGCAATGCTAGTAAATCTGGCAAAAAGTAGGCAGTATTACCCTCTAATGAAAATTGATTCAGTTGGATATGGGGCCGGACAAAAAAACTTTGAAGGATTTTCAAATGTATTAAAATTGGTTATTGGAGAAAAATCCACAATTCAAATGGACTCTGTTAGTATACTTGAGACTAATGTTGATGATGTATCTGGAGAAGTTCTTGGGCATTTAATTGAAAAACTAATGTCTGGTGGAGCAAAAGATGTTTCCGTTTTTTCAACATTGACAAAAAAAGGGAGACCTGGCCACATGATTTATGTAATTTGTGATAAAAAGGACGAAGATAATCTGGCCAAAATTTTAATATCTGAAACAGGAACGTTGGGAGTAAGAATTAGAACTTCGGACAGATTAATTATGCCCCGACTTATTTCATCATATAAAATAAAAATTCAAAACAAAAACTTCACAGTGCGTTGTAAAACCTCAGGAAAATCATTTAAAATTGAATACGAAGATATCAAAAAAATATCTGGCAGACTAGAATTGACTTTTCGAGAGACCGAAGAATTAATCAAATCCGAAGTAAAAAGGCAACTAAAATGAAACTAGACTCTCTAAACGGATGGTTTTCTGATAAAAAAAGTCTTCTTGTGGCACTTTCTGGAGGCGTTGATAGTGCTCTTGTTGCTTATTCTGCATACCACGTCCTTGGTGATTCTGCAATAGCAGTAACTGCAGATTACAAAACTTTGGCTCAAGAAGAACTTGAATCTGCAAAAAAAATCTGTAAAGAAATTGGAATACAACACACAATAATATCATATGACGAACTTCAAAATCCTAATTTTGTAAAAAATGATCAAAACCGTTGTTTCCACTGTCGCTCAGAACTTGCATATCATCTAACCAAGTTAGCAAAAGAAAGGAATATCGAATTCATAGTTGATGGGACAAATGTGGATGATTTGGGTGATTATAGGCCTGGTATTGAGGCCTTGCAAAATAATGGGATCAGAAGTCCACTGGTAGAATCTGGTTTTACCAAAAACGATGTACGCAACACAGCTCAACAAGTTGGTTTGTCAGTTTATGACAGACCATCAAACTCATGCCTTGCCTCCAGAATCCCTTGGGGGCAAAGAGTTACCGCACAAAGGCTCGCTAGAATTGAGATGGGAGAAATATTTGTCAAACAAATGACTGGTGCTCGACAGGTACGAGTCAGAGACATTAATGGTATGGCGAAAATCGAGGTTGGCTCTGACGAACTAGTTGTTTTTCAAAACATCAATACTGAAGAATTAAAATCAAAACTCAAATCTATTGGGTTTGAATCTGTAACAATCGATGAAACAGGTTATAGGCCTGGAAAAATTAATGTAATCACTGATTAAAATTCTGGTAAAATATAATCAAACATTTTAAAATTTAACAATTAGTTAAAAATTAACTTTAGATGAAATCATTGGACGTAATCAGATACAGCACAGGAAATCATTCCAGTATGATGGAATCCTCATTGTGGTTTTAATTTTAAAAGTGAATTCTTTCTTACCAATATTGTTGTTGATATGGTGGCAAGTGCTAGTACAAAAATTACCACTGTACCAAATTCTGGTACCACATACGTACCTACAACCTCAATCTCAGAATTTCCTTCTTGGAAGTTTATTGTAATCAGCCTAGATTCTGGTTTGGTAGTTGATTCTTGATATTGTACTTCTGTACCATCGATGAAAACAATAAACCTGTCATCATCCCCACTTTTTCCGTCTGAACCAGTCTTGGCATCAATCCACTCTCGTCCTAAATCCAATGTTAGTGAACCGTCTTGGTCTGCCTGAATGGTCGTAATCAACCCTAGAATGGATGGCTCCACTACGATATTTTTCACAGAACCACCGTTTATTGCATAAGGTATGTCAAATGTGCCCGTTTGGTCGGGTTTTCTAACTTCATAGATTTGCTGTGGATTCTCTCCGGTTTTTTTTGTTTGAAAATCAAAACTAGTTTCATACGTGTTTCCTGCTACTCCATACGCTGTTTTGACTATGTACTTGCCATCTTTTGTAAAATATGGTCCATCTGCAATAAATGAATAAGTAAACGTTCCATCCTGTGCAACATCGACTTGGGCTATATGTGCACGATTTGTTTCATGGAATACCTGAATCAACAAAGGCGTATTTTGTAAAACTGCATCAACCTTACCTGATACTATGACTGCGTCACCCTGTTTGTAAAATGACTTTGCTACACATACTTGCTTACATTCTTCTGCTGATGCCAAACTATGTGATAGGACACATAAAACAAATACCGAAAAAATCAAAACGTGACTTGTCTTCACACCAAATTTGTAAAATTATCATATATTTCCTTTTCTTGTAATTTATGGTAAAAAATGAAAAAAGTAGAGAACCTTAGTATCTTGGTGAGATGCTAAGTCGTGTTCTAGCAGTGATA
>OMIR01000076.1 GCA_900299125.1 Nitrosopumilales archaeon
ATATTGTGTGGACATGGCGACATAGAACAATCCTAATACTGTGAATACTATTCCTCCGATAATTCCAGCAGCTAGCATCTCAGGACATTATAGTCAATCCGATTCTTAAACTTGGCATTTCATATTGGTACAAATTACTTTGAAATGATTTCTGGAATTTCTAGCTAGTTCTACGCATGAGTTTTCTAATTTTGAGAACTGTTTGCTTTTTCCCTTTGTGTGGTGTGTTATTCCTCATAGTCGGATTGTTCCCAAAGAATGTTGTATTTGGTTTGCTCTTCGGGCTTCATTACTCTATACAACATAATATGTGGTACTAGTTTATCTGGAGCTTTAATCAACAAGGCGTTTCTTTTACCAAACCAAGTCTTGGTCTTTTTGTCATATTTTAGACTGATATTCATTGTCTGTGTGATATTTCCGTCATCTTGATCTCTTTCCTTTGTAAATTGATTCCGCCTACAATATTCAATTATCATAGGTCTAACTCGTGTGTATGACTGGTTAGTGCATTCCAAAGATTGCATCATCAGGTAATCTGGAAAGCATCGATAATCTAACTTCATATCCCATGACTTGTGCCAATCATACAAAATTTCTACTAGCTTGTTAATTCTATCCTGGAAAGTGATTGGTTTGGTCAATGTCTTCTTCTGACCCTTACGCCGCAACAGATACAACATATCATGGTTTTTTCCATTGAACACCCATTAGTCAAAAGGTATGTGTCATAGATTGAACATCTAAAAGCATAGTTGTAGATTCATCTCTGTCTTTCTTGTTTAGCTTTGAATCTATTGCTGATACCTTGCAATTATAGGGCAAACCACGAACTCACGAATCCTCACGAAACTCACTCCGTGATGAGTTTTGGAGTTTTTCAGGCACAATGCACAGCTGTTTTTTGTTCAGGTACGAAGTTTCGATTTGATATGAATCAGTACAATTTTCATCAAGCCATTTTTTCAGTTCAGAATCGGAAAACTCTATGTTGGTTTCTATGCCTAGGTGTTTTTTTTCGGTGGGTGTCCATCTATGATCTTTAGACTCTGTATTTCGGAGTACGAATCCATTATTTTCTGCAATTTTTAGGTGATCTCTTATTGTATTGCGTGGAATTTGAAGCATCTCTTCAAGATTATTGAGAGTTACCCCGTCCAAGCTTCCCATACTAAGTGATTTCACTGCATTAACTATGTTCATGGTTTTCTGCGTCGTACTGTTAATTGTTTGAGATATTGCCTTACCAGCAATTTCTACAGCCTTGGTAAAATCTTCAACAGAAGCTATTATGATGGATTTGTAGAAATCCTGAGTTCCCCCAAAATTGTCATTTAGTAGTTTTTCAGGTGTTTTTTTGATTAGATGAACCCTATTTTTATAATTAATAAATGCAATAACTTGAGTGATTCTTAATAATTTGTCTAAATCTCTTCTAAGTTGTAGGTTGATTGAGATATTTTCCACGACTTTGTCCCAAAACGGAACTACTATCTGTTCAACGTGTCTAGCTACTCGTTTTAATTCTTCAAAATCCGAATTGAGTTTAGATTTAGAGTTTCCCCATAAACTGTGAGGATTTATTTTTGATACCAATTTTGCTTTATGCATGAGTATCTGTTTGGTTTGTTCATCACTTTCATCTAACTCTACTATGATAAACCTAGACTCATCTTCAGGATTTATGTTTGGGTTTGTTGATGTGGTGAGGATAACTGGTTTTCCTCTAACATCCAACTTGCCGGCGTTTTGTTTTCCCTTCTCATCTCTATCAACAACTCCGAATGTTAGTCGTCCTTCTGTAATCAGGTGTTTCAGATTACTAATGAAGATTTGACCGTTCTCGTCTTTGCGTTCGAGTTGCTCGATTTTGAGTATTTTTCCATTAACATCTGCAAGCTCATGTGATCTTTTTAGATAAGCTTCAGTAAACTGTGTAAAATGTAAAACATCACCAGAATCATCAATTGGTTCTAAAATTGTATTGAGAAGGTGACTTTTACCCGACCCATACCTATTCAATAATAATACGCTAATTCTACAATCATTTGGAAGACTACGTGAAACCACTGCACAGATAAGTAACTGAATATTTTCACGCTCACCTACAATCCTATCTGTGTATCTTCGTGACATCGTGACTAGTAGATTTTCCTCGATTTTAGGCTCGATTTTGTCATTTTCTTCGCACGAATGCGGTTTTGTGAAATCTCGTGAGTTCTCCGAATCAACAAAATCCGTTAAATGTGGTACTGGACTATCTGACATTAGAACACTTCCAAGTATTCAGAATAATCTCTCCATCTGTTCTTTTTTCAATTGATTTCCCTCTTGGATTTGATGAATCTTGAATAACAGTTCAGTTTTGAACAATCTTCACAAGTTAGAATTGTTTCACCTGTTTGAAACTCGATCTCGAATTTTGGTGTAGAATCAAGACAACAGTGCATAAGCTGACGTGATTTGAAATTCTTATATGGCGCTCTTGAACTAGTCATATCGGATAAAATCTTTGTAGGTTTTGTCTTTTGGATTGAAGAGAACTGCAATTCTCTTCATTCCCATTTGTTATTTGCTTTGATAACAAACTAGCTTGTGGCTTTTTCATATGTTTGTACTATTACAACGCCCAGATAAGCGTGATCACTTTGCATGTTTCACTACAAGTTAACAGTGATTAAATAAATTTCGAATTTTTTAATTCATGAATATATTCATGACTGTTTTGCTTCTTAAAAAGTAAAATTTTAAAAAGTAAAATTTTAAAAAGTAAAATCATAATCCTGAAAAATTTGATATCACTATGATTAAAAAATTAATTAAAATTATTCTATGTTGATTCCAAGCTTTTTTGCCATGGCAAGCATGATTCTTTCTTGACGTTCTGTTTTGTCAGCTAGCATTTCGATTTGAGTTTTATTTTGATCATCTACCTCTAGTGCCTTTTTGAGGTCTAAAGGCTTAGTGCATTGTTCACAATATTCCACATCGGTATTGTTTCTGTGCTTGCAGACATTGCATATTTTAAACAAAACATCCTTTTTTTCCGGCTCTGCCATTCCATATCTTTGGAGAATTGCCTTTTCCACATCTGACTGTACTAGATGAACATATCTTGATGGCATTTTGCTCTGATTTGTCCATCCATGTCTTAACTTCATCTGGGCTTCTGTCAAAAAAGTAGCCGAATCCGTAGCCTCAGAATGTCTAAACAGGTTCAGGTAAACTCTTTTTCCAAGGTTAACTTCCTTGGATTTTTCAACTAAAAGCTGTCTTACTGAGCTATATGATAGAGCCTTGCCAAAATTATGCCTAGTCATTATTGGCCAGAGCGGAGCTTCTGGGTCATTTTTTAGAGGATGTGCATTAACCCACCTAGCTAATGACTGTGCTGATACCACTAGTCTTACTGGTCTAGAGCCGGTTTTTCCATCAACTTTGATTATTGCTCCCACATCGTCAAACTTTACGTGCTTTATTTTCAGATTCAATATTTCTCCAGGTCTTGTCCCAGCTTCAAATTGTACGTCAAATAATGCATAATCTCTGGGATTTTTTTTCATCGTATGCAAAAGCTTTGTCTTGTCTTCCTTGGTTAGCAAATCCTCTCTGGCAATCCTGTCCCTGACTTTTTTGAGCTTTATCCATTTGGTAGCTTCTGGGTCTCCCACTTCCTGAAATTCCCTGCTTCCTAGAACTACCCATCTGATGAAAATCTTTAGTATTTTCTTGTGATCCCACGTGGTGTTTGTCTCCTGACCATCTGGGGAATATTTTCGCATAACTTCGGCTACTAGATTGATTGCATCCTCTTTAGTGAATTTACTCCAGTCCTTGTTATCGTAAAATTGATTCAGATTGTAAATTGTCCTTAGGTGCTTGACTCTTGTTGCCTTTGACATTGAAAGTGAGGTCATTAGGCGGCCGTATTTTTGGATGAGATCCCAATTTTTTTTGCTTGTCTGAGCTTCCAGCTTCTTTAGAATCCAAACTAGAATCTTGTCGTTATTGTACAGATCTAGTCTTGCCGAACTTTGAGTAGTTTTGCCCATCGGTCACATATTGATCGTGGGGGGACTTAAAGAAGATGGTATGTGCCAAGGGTGGGACTTGAATCCACGACGGCTCCGTCTTCAGCGGAGTGCTCTCCCAGGCTGAGCTACCTTGGCGTAAATCTCGTGCTAAATGACGAATTAAAGTGTCTTTTGGTAATGCTATGGTTTCCAGATTACGTCTGGCGTTTTGGCTCTCTTATTTACAAGGCGGGCCATGACGAACAAAAGATCAGAAAGACGATTCAAGTAAATTTGGCACTTGGGATTGAGGTGTTCTTTTAGTGCTAGTTCAACAACTGAAATCTCCGCCCTTCTGGAAACCGTCCTAGCAAGGTGAAAAAACGACGCTATTTGGATGCCTCCTGGAAGAATAAAGTTAGTCAAAGGGTCAATCTCTGACTCGAACAAGTCGATATGTTTTTCGAGATTTAGAATCATCTGTTCTGTGACTCTATTTTTTTGAATTATTAGATCTGGATTTGACAGGTCTGACCCTGCAATAAAGAGTTCATTTTGTATTTGTACGAGTAGATTTTTCACGTCAGAATCTAGATCATGTGAAAGAATCACCCCCAAAACAGAATTTGTCTCATCAATTTCACCATATGCCTTTATTCTGAGATCTGATTTTGCCACCCGCGAATTGTCCTGCAGACCGGTTGTCCCGTCATCACCAGTTTTAGTATAAATTTTCAATAATGGTAATTTCGCCTTGTAATTATTATCTCTTGGTTATCTCAAATAATTTAATAGAAAGTTAATGATCCACTGCTATATGAGCGATATTTCATGCCCTTATTGCAACTCTGTTTTTAAGACAAAAGAAGATCTATCAAAGCATATAGACAGGATTCATGGTGATTCAGGTCTGCTTGAAGGCGACACCAGAAAATTCTGATCTATTTTTTGAATACGTACTAAATTTAAAGACAAAGCCCAGAAGAGGCTGGCAAAAAAAACTTGGAATAAAAAATCCAGAATCTGTAGCAGATCATGCCTACTGTGTGGCGGCAA
>OMIR01000077.1 GCA_900299125.1 Nitrosopumilales archaeon
AATCTAATATAAAATCTTATTAACTGATAGTATCATCAATTATGATACTATGAATTCACCTGGCATTGAAATTCCAAAAAGAATCCATATCGCACCAGTAGGATTTGAAATAGATCGTGTTGTTTTACCTGCAGTAAAATACAAAGCAGACATAGTTTATCTTTTAGTTCATGATAATGTCTCATCTGATAAATCAACCAAGTATGCCGAAAAAATTCAACAAGAACTCAAAAAGAAAAAAATCACTACTGAAATTGTTCATGCCAACAGAACTAATCTCATGGAGATTGTTAGGACTGTCAAGGAACTAATTCTAAAGCATAGAAAATCTGAAATCTTCATCAATGTGGCCAGTGGCTCAAAAATACATGCGATCGGGTGTATGATGGGATGTATGATATTTGATAATAGAAAAAATCTACACCCATATTATGCGGAAGCTGAAAAATATCCTGCATACAAGGACTATCAACAGCAAACATATGGAGTTAAAGAAATTCATGCACTTCCAACGTATCAAATGCAAACCCCAAAACCTGAATTATTGGAAGCTCTGGCAATAATTAAAGCAAATCCTGGAATTCGAAAAAGTGAATTGGCGGAGATTGCTATTAAAAAGAAACTCATTACAGTTAACTCTGTTGAAAATTACAAGATGGCAAGATTCACAGCTCTGGACAAAAACATTGTAATTCCTCTGAAAAAAATTTGGGGATTTATTGATGAAGAAAGAATTGGAAGAAATCGCAAAATCTTTCTTACGGAAGATGGCAAGTTAGCATCTGAATTTTTATTCTAAACTCTATTTTTTGTTCGGCTTGTATTTCCATAGGAATATTACAAAAATTATGGCTATTGATGCCATCAAATACACTATGATTTTGTTATAGCGGTATTTGACAGTGAATGCAAAAACATGTGCCGATATCAGGAAATACACAATGTTCTGTGAATCTGGAACTGCTACAACCGCTATTATTGTGCCTAAAACATGTAATGTCCAATACACTCCCCAAACTATCGGTTCAAATCCATTCAGCGGCCTATCAGTTTTTTTAATTATGACTGGACCAAACTGGCTCCAAAAACTCTCTGAATTAATAAATCGCTGACCATAATTTGTTCTCTTTCCATTCTGATCTAGATCAAAGCAGAAATTGTCATGAATGATTGCCACTTTTCTTAACTTACCATTAGAATCCTTTTGAAAAATATCATAAAATGCATTTACAGAATAATTTGTTATCATTTTATGCCTCCTGAGCGGTTTTCATGATGAGTTCATAGGCGACGATAATTTCTCTGGTTTTAGTCGTCGCATTTGCTGATTTGTTTCTGTCTGGATGAAATTTGAGAATTAATTCCTTGTATCGTTTTTTGATTTCATCATGGGTTGCTGAAGTTTTGAGCCCTAATACTTGAAACGCACAAGTAATGTCATCATTTTGTGATTCGAAAGTTTGATCCTGAGTATATTCTTCAGAGTTGGCGTCTCCCTCATTTTCCTCGTGTTGATGGTCTTCTTGATATTCTTCATTGTAATTATCGGAATTGGCTGCTCTTTGTTGAAAGTCATCTTCAAGATCAGGATTTGTATCTTTGTTTATCTGAATTATCGATAATACTTTATTGTAAAGGCTACCGTATTTTCTACGATATCTTCCGTTGGTGTCGTATGTGACGTGTATTTCGATTTGCTTGATGACAAAATAAAGTCTCCAATCATACATGGCCAATTTACTACGCCATGCCTTTCCGAAGATGATCTTAGCCTCATCCTGTGTAATATTGAACTCTGTTAGTCTATTTTGTATTCTCTGTTCTCGATTCAGAGAACTTTTTCTTGAGCGATTATATTTTCTTCTGTCTGAATATGCGTTGTATTCGTATTTCGAGTCTGAATTATATCCAGAATTGTAATATTGCCGTTGCTCTGACCATGTGTAGCCTGAATCATTATTTGTATGGTCTTGGTGCTCTTTGTAATTTGGATCATAATGGGTCCTATCAGCTCTTTTAGTGTTTGAATTATCTTTGAATTTCTCAGGCCTGGATAACCATTTGTAAAAAATATAGCATCCAATTATCAATGGTATGGAAATATACCAGTACATTATTGCCAGAATGATAATGATTACTACAATTAGTAATGCCAAAAGCGCTAAAACCATAAAAAAATGGAGTGAATGATTACTAATTAGAAACTAGGAAATACTAAAGCTACTTTGGATACTGTTCCAAATTGTACTGTCCTTTATGACGATTGGAAATCAGAATAGTATCCATGGTATTGTGAGTAATGTGTTGCACGTTAAATCTAATATTCGTTCAAATATTTTATGAAAAATAAAACTCGTCAATCAACAAGTGAAAATGTAAAAGAAGTAGAAATCGTAAAAAAAATTACAAAAATGGACTCTGAGCAATATGTATCTGTTCGCATTAAATCCTCAGATAATTCAATTGCTGATCTTCTTGAAAAAGCAATCAATGCAAGTAATGCAGAAGAATCTATCACAGCTGTCTCTTATACACATCTCCGAGCCCACGAGACGTAGAGG
>OMIR01000078.1 GCA_900299125.1 Nitrosopumilales archaeon
CCTAACTCTTTTACAAATGCAGTTGCTGCGCGACCACTACCTAATCCTAAAACAGAATTATTTTTTACAAATTTTAATGCGTCCTTGGATAATGCCTCAATGGCATCATCATATGACAATTACTCTACCTCGGCCTGCTCTAATTTTGATAGCGTCTTCATAATTTCGCGTTTGATAGAATCTAAATCATCACCATCATCTTCGATTTCTTCAGACTCTGGAAGGTTTACTCTGGATTTTTTTTTCTCATCTTCTTTGAATTCAAGCTTTGGTGGTTCTGACTTGATTTGTTGTTCTAGATTGATTGGTTCTGTAAGAACTGGTTTGATAATTTCTGGCTGGACTGTCTGAGAAATTGCTTGAGTAATTTCTTGTTTTGTTTGCATTACTGGAACCATTTCCGGTGCATGAATAATTTCTGCAACTGTCTGAATCTGAATTTCTGGTGTATCGACTGGTTTTTCAACTCTAGTCTCAACTTCAACTGGTGGTACGTCTGGAATTTCAGTTAGTGTTGTAAATTCAATTCTTTTACCAGGTTTTGCAAATGACTTGATGAGTTCTTCAATATCTGGAGATGTGGTAATTTCTGACTTGACACTAACTAAGGGTTTTTCAATCTTTGATTCCTCTTTCTTTGTTTCTTTTACCTGTGGTTTTTCAATCTGAACTGTTTGAACCGTTTGTATCTTTGATGAAATATCAGCTAATCTCTTGTCTAGTGCAGATAGTTTTTGATCCATCAGAGTCATCAGGCCGTCTCCTAATGGTCCTAGGTCTGGATACTTTGATGCTGCCTCTAACTTTTCAATTTTAGCTAAAATGACACCCAACTGATATTGATATTTTGATAATAACTTGTCAACTTGTACTTTGGTTAGAGTTGTAGGTTCACCATATAATCGAGAAATTGTTTTCTGTAGGATTTCTTTTTCAATTCTTAGTGTGTCGATTTGTGTGCGTATGTGAGAGTTTGCACCCATGAGCGGAATCTTGTTTTTACCTTTAGGAAATTTGTTAATTGTAGCAGCTGTAGCTGCACCAGCAAGAGAACTAATGACTAGTGCAAGTTCCATTTAGGCGTACCATTTGATCCAAGAATATTTTCTAATCTTTGCATCTGGGAAACCACAGCTAGAGCATCGGTGCTGTCTTTTATGATAAGAGTTCTTACCGCATCTTCTACATCTGATGTGAGGTTTCTTTCTAGAGAAAAGTCCCATCGAGGGAGTTCCACGACCCATAAATCAGACACCACTTATGCTGGTGGGGGAGATATCATTACTACGTTATCTCCACGCACAACTATGGTCCCAATGCTTTTTGCCTCGCCTTCAGAAGGGATCTCTTCTGAGCTTTCGAGTAGCAGATTCATGTGTTGATCAAAACCTCTAAGGTTGCCACGGATAGTTTTGCCGCCTTTGAGCTTGATTAGAACTACCTTGTCTATGCTTTCGTCCAGTACTTTTACTGCCATGTCTACTGACATTTATTTCACTTATTGACATCCCTATTCTGTTAATATATTAAAGTTTCAGTGGTAAACAATAGAGTTTTAGTCAGTGTATCAACTTTGACACTGTTTTTGTCAAGTTTTCAATAATTTCGCAAAAAATTTCTTGTCCCGCTTTCTTGTTAGCTGTAGTTGGATCTCCCCAAATCCCGTTTTTTGTAGCTTTGATGAATTTTTTTGTCGCCAACTCTGAAATTTTCTGTTTCTGACTGGCTGTCATGTTGCTTGTGGAGAGGCCCCTTTTTGCAAGCTTCATTTTTGTCTTATTTGTTAGTGCAAGCATCAATGAAGTCTCTACAAACCCGGCATGATCAAACTCCCTATCCATAAACCTCCAATAGGAAAATACGAAAACATTGGTCTTGCCCTTTGTGGCTTTAGTTACTTTTTTGGAAATCGACCTTATCGAATTCTGGTTTCCGTGATGCCCATTTAAGATCACTATTTTGCCAATGTTGTTTTGGCCTAATGATATGCAGATATCCATTAGATAATTTTCGAGCGTCTTGTCTTTAATGCTAAAATTGACAAATGGAGCGTGCTCAAAAGAAACACCATATTCTATTGTGGGACAGAGTAGCATCTTGCATTTTTTAGCCAAACCTTTTGCTACTTCTCTCACAATGTCAGAATCTGTAGAAATTGGAAGGTGAGGACCGTGCTGCTCAAGTGAGCCTATTGGAATCACGGCTGACTTGAAGCGAATTTTACGAATTACTGGATCTGATAGTTCTCTAATCTCTGTCATTTTGTGTAGACTTTTCTCCAAGAGACCTCTAGTTTTCCTTCTAGGTGCATCTTGACTGCCTTTAGAAGAGTCTGTGCTTCTAGTTCCTGACCCTTTGTCTTGATGGTCTCTAGAGTATCTGCAGAGTCAACCTTGAAAGAATCTTGGAAAATAATCGGTCCTTGGTCAAGCTCCTCTGTGACATAATGTGCTGTGACACCGACAATTTTTGCTCCACGTTCATAGGCCTGTGCATATGCAAATGCGCCCGGAAATGCCGGAAGTAAAGATGGATGAATATTGATAATTCGATGAGGATACCTCCAGACAAAATTTGGCGTCATTATTCTCATGTATCTTGCAAGTACTACCAAATCAATATCGTATTTTTTTGTAACATCGATTAGATGGTTCTCTGCTTTTTGCTGGTCTTTTTCATCAACTAGTACGAATGGAATACCGGCCTTTTTTGCAATATGCTCTAGAGTTTTCTCAGTACCGATAATAACACTAATCTTTCCTTTAAGCTGGCTTTTGGCAGAAATAAGTGAGTCCAGACAGTGCGGTTCCTTTGTGACAAATATTGCTATGTTTTTGTCAGAGTTAATTTCATGATACACGCTAACTTCCATTACAAGTTGCTTTCCAAGATTCTGAAGCTCCACGTCAAATTTTTTCACATCGATTTCTTTTGAAAACGATGCCTCCAAATGCATACCAAAGAGACCCTTGATGACATTCTGGTTGATCTTTTCAATATTGCCTTGTTTTTGAAAAATTAAATTTGTAAAAGCAGCAACAACACCTTCACGGTCTTTGCCAACTACCGTGATTCCTATTCTGATTTTTTTCATGGATTTTACTTACAAATTCACTTTATTAACTTAGGTTTAGCCTAGTAATCAAAATGGTGCGGGAGGTGGGATTTGAACCCACGAACTCCTAAGAGATAAGGGCCTAAACCTTACGCCGTTGACCGGGCTTGGCGACCCCCGCAGGTTTGCTCAAATTTCACACAAACTTATTGCTTACCATTTATCAAAAATAGGCACATTTCACAGTAGATTCTAAAATTCAGTGTTCATAAGTTATGAATAAAATTTAGAAAAATTATATTTTCAGCTCTGTTATTGATTGTACCTATTATTTTCCAAAAAAAAAAAATTCAACAAGGCACAAATCTAACCCTACAATTCCCAAGTTAATGGGCAAACTTTTTGGCACAAACGGTGTTAGGGGAGTTTTTGGCAAAGAGTTTACGCTCGAATTTGTCCATGATCTGACTTTGTCATTGGCTGTCTATTTCAAAAATGGACCAATTCTGGTTGGATATGATGGTCGAGAATCAAGCGTCTTAATAGCCAAAGTAGTATGCGCTGCACTCAATTATTCTGGCTTGGATTGTAATCTTGGGGGACTAGTTCCAACCCCTGCTCTAGAGTATGCGACAAAAAAATTGGTTTATTCCGGAGGAATCATGATCACTGCCTCACACAATCCACCACAATACAATGGAATCAAACCTGTGGCCAAAGACGGTGTAGAAATATCTCGAGAGGACGAGTCCAAAATTGAGAAAATCTACTTTGCAAAAAAGTGGCCGAAATTCTCCAAAATAGGCAAAACAGGTAAAGAATCAAGGATTATTGTAACATATGTTTCTGGTATAAAATCACAAGTAAATTGGAAAAAAATCAAATCAAAAAAATTCAAAGTTGCTCTAGACCTTGGAAATGGAGCTCAGGCAGTCTCAGCACCAATCTTATGCAGAGAATTGGGCTGTAAAACATTTCTAATCAATGAAAAAATAGATGGACAATTTCCTGGGCGAGGATCAGAGCCGACTCCGGAAAATCTATACAATCTAACTAGACTGGTTCGCAAAAACAAGGCAACACTAGGAATTGCATTTGATGGCGATGGCGATAGAAGTATATTTTCTGACAATGGCGGAAAAATTCTTACAGGTGACAAATCCGCCTTGTTATTGTCTGGTCATCTTCTTAAAAAATTCCCAAGATCAAAAATAGTGACATGTCTTAATTCAAGTTCTGCAATTGAAACACTGGCATCTAGAACAAAATCCTCCGTCATACGTACAAAGGTTGGAAGTGTTGAAGTATCAAGAAAAATGATTCCACAAAAAGCGTTAATTGGCTTTGAAGAAAATGGCGGATTTATGTATGGAAAACACAACCAAGTTCGAGATGGCTGTATGACTTTGGCTCTGGCATTAGACATGCTTGCAAGCAACAACTCTACTATCACAGATGAGCTTGAAAAAATTCCCAAAACCTTCACATCAAAAGATAAAATCTCTTGCAATAGGGAGCAAGCAAAAAAAATTATCAATATGCTAAAAAGACAAAACAAAAACTATGACCTGGCAGATGGTATCAAAATAACTTTTGATGAAAAAAACTGGGTAATGATAAGACCAAGTGGAACAGAACCAATTGCCAGAATCTATGCAGAGGCTGACTCTGAATTAAGACTAAAACAAACAATGTCACAATATCTAAAAAAAGTAAAGTCCATGCTTGGCAGCTGATAACACTAATAAGGCGATTCTAATCGACTGAAGGAATGGAGATGATCCCTACGGGTGATTTAATTGGGTAAAGCTTACTATGTTCAATTCGAGACACCAGCTGATCTTGTTAATCCAATTCTAGAAGCAGTTAGAGTTGCATCAAGCAGTGGTAAAGTCAGAAAAGGCACCAATGAAGCAACAAAGGCAATTGAGCGTGGTATTAGCAAACTCATAGTTATTGCAGAAGATGTAGAGCCACCAGAAGTGGTTGCACACCTTCCAATTATCTGTGAAGAGCAAAATGCTGCTTATGCATTTGTACCATCAAAACAAGAACTAGGAAAAGCACTAGGAATTGATGTTACATCAGCAGCCGCTGCAATTCTTGATGCCGGTGACGCAAACCACATTGTCGAAGAAGTAGTAGCTTCAATTAAGAAACTTAAAGGTGGCAATTAGTGAGTACTCCCCAAGTTGATGAGGTAGTGCCAGCCGAAGTAATACAAATTGTTGGCAAGACTGGTATTGCGGGGGAAATCACTCAAGTGCGCGTTAAGGTTCTTGGAGGTCGCGACAAGGGTAGAGTTTTGACAAGAAACGTCAAAGGCTCAGTTAGAATGTCTGATGTTTTAATGCTCAGAGAAACAGAACGCGAGGCCAAAAAAATTAGGTGATTAAATGAGTCTAATAGTTAAACCATGCAGTTTTTGTGACAGACCAGTAGCCAAGGGCTCTGGAACTATGCTAGTCAAAAATGACGGTACAGTGTTGTGGTTCTGCTCACCAAAGTGCAAAAAGAACATGCTGGTATTGAAGCGAGACCCAAGAACCCTCAAGTGGACCAAAAAATACCAAAAGGGCGGAATTATCAAGAAATAATTTCTGAATCAAATTGACAGAACAAACATTATTCATTGTAAAACCAGACGCAGTAGCTAGACATCTAGTAGGACAAATAATTGCACGATTTGAGACAAAGGGGTTCAAATTAATCAAACTCAAAATGTTCACATTCACAAAATCCCAGGCTCAGGAATTTTATTCTGTACACAGCTCCAAGCCGTTCTTTGGCGAGTTAGTTGATTTTATCACATCAGGACCTGTAGTAGTAGCAATAATTGAAGGAAACAATGCAGTTGCCACAACTAGAATTTTGGTAGGTGCTACCAAATCATACGAAGCAGCGCCTGGCTCCATTAGAGGAGATTTTGGTCTAGGAATTTCAGATAATATCATTCATGCATCTGACTCGAAGGACAATTTTGAAAAAGAAGCAAAGGTAGTGTTCGAGTGATCGGACAGTGCGAATTCGACAGCCAATTGTGGCAGTTTTAGGACACGTAGATTCTGGGAAGACCTCATTACTAGATAAAATCCGTGGCACAGGGGTGCAAGGCAGGGAAGCGGGTGGTATCACACAGCACATTGGTGCAAGCTTTCTACCATCAGATACCATAAAACAAATGTGCGGCCAGCTTGCCGTTAAACTCTCAAAAACAGAAAGTGATGTACCTGGTCTTTTGGTAATTGATACTCCTGGACACGAAGTCTTTACAAATCTTAGAACGCGTGGAGGTTCTGCTGCTGATATAGCCATACTAGTAGTTGATACAAATCGCGGATTCCAGCCACAGACAAATGAATCACTCAAAATTCTCCAAGCTCGTAAAGTTCCATTCGTTGTAGCTTTGAACAAAGTCGACATGATATCGGGCTGGAGGCCAGCAGATACACCGTATATCTCTCAAGCAATAAAAAAACAAGATCAGTTCATCCAGACCACACTTGATGAGCAAATCTATAATGTTGTGGGTACTCTTTCCATCCTTGGATTCCAATCAGAGGCATTCTACCGAGTAAAGGATTTTGGAAAAGAAGTATCAATAGTACCAGTCAGTGCAAGAAGCGGCGTTGGCATTCCAGAATTACTAACAGTTCTGGTAGGTCTAACACAACAATACATGCAAAAAAGACTATCCCAAGAAGAAAAACAAAATCGCGGTATAATTTTAGAGGTAAATGATGAGATAGGACTTGGAACTACTGCAAATATGATCCTAATTGATGGGCAAATAAAAAAAGGCGATTCAGTTGTTGTAGCAAAACGAGATTCAGTTATTGTGATAAAACCAAAGGCACTCTTGTTACCAAAACCACTCGATGAAATGCGCGACCCTAGAGACAAATTCAAACCAGTTGACGAAGTAATTGCAGCAGCTGGAATCAAAATTGCATCACCTGACCTAGAAGGAGTACTTCCTGGAAGTACGGTCTATGTAACTAGCAAGGAATCACAGATAGATGAATTCAAAAAAATAATAGAGTCAGAAATGAAATCTGTTTTTATTGATACTCAGACAAACGGTGTAATTCTAAAATGTGATACAATTGGTTCCCTAGAGGCAATTACAGAGATGCTCAGGCGCCAACAAATTCCAGTAGCAAAGGCCGACATTGGACACGTAAATAGACGTGATATAATGGAGGCTATGGCAATCAAAGAAAATGACAGGCATTTAGGTGTAATACTTGCATTCAATGTAAGAACTCTTCCAGATGCAGAAGAAGAAGCTGATAATCATCATATCAAAATATTCAACGACCAAGTAATCTATAGTCTCATTGATAACTACACATTATGGGTTGATGATGACAAGGCAAATGAGGAAAATGCTGTTTTCTCAGAGATTACACCGATTTGCAAGTTCACATTTCTCAAGGGATTCATATTTAGAAATAGCAATCCTGCCGTATTTGGAATTAGAGTTGATGCTGGTACAGTAAAGCAAAAAATCCAAATCATGAAAAGTGACGGCAAAAAAGTCGGTAAAATTCATCAGCTACAAGATGGAAAAAAATCAATTAGCACTGCAACACAAGGACAAGAAATTGCCTGCTCTATTCAAGATGTGACAATAGGACGCCAAGTTTCAGAAGAGGACGTGTTTTATTCCATGCCAAATTCTCGTGAGGCAAAACTCATCTTGGACCAATTCATGCATAAACTAAATCCTGAACAACAAAAAGTATTCAATGAAATAGTTGCACTTTTGCGAGCAAAAGATGCATCATATGGTTACATCTGATACTTTTTTGCAATCATGTGAATTCCGGGCTCGCCCACTGCACCAATCATTCTGTCTACTTGATTTCCATCCTTGAACATGATAAAAGTAGGAATGGATTGGACTCCGTATTTCATTGAAATATCTTGGTTATGATCAACATTCACTCTGGCAAACTTGATGTGTCGGTATTTTTTTGCCATTCTATCAAAAACAGGATGCATCATTTTGCATGGACCGCACCATTCCGCCCAAAAGTCTACTAATACTAATCCGTGGGATGTAGTGGAATCAAAGTTTTCAGAATTGAGTTCTACTACTTGGACTTGGCTCTGTGCAATAGATTCTTGCTGTTGAGCTATCATTTCGGCGAGTTTTTTTTGTTTAATCTTTTCTAATTCTGGATCGTCCACAATCTGATAAAAATTTTGAAATATTAATTTCTACAGGTCAAGTAAATATCGCATATACACAGAACCGTTTTGTGTTATTTCCATCTCGTGAAACGTAGGTGCCTTGATCTCTACTTTAAAGTGATGCTTTTTTATGTCAATTTTTTCACCCCTGAATTTTGCAACTATGTGATATTCCGAGTTTTTTTCAATCATTACTGACATGGTTTTTGCAGCAAAACCGTCAGTTATTGTCAAAATTATTATTTCTTCTAGCCAGTTATACAGCAAATATCGAAGGTCTTTACCCGCAACAGTGAGGGACTTCTCATCGCGCTCTTCTATTGTTGTAGAGTCCAAAATTGTCTCTATAACAGATTTTGCTGCTGCAATAAATGCATCTTCCAAGTTTTCGGCATTTACCTCAAAAATTGCATCTGTTGCATGCTCTAAACTCTTGTAGCTCAACTGGTTAAAATCCCGCTCTCTGTTATTAAAAGTAAGACAAAACAATAACATCTAAATCCATTAACATGAAAGTTTTTCCAAGTTGAATCTACCACGGGGAATGAAAGATTTTGATTCTATTGAACAGTCTAAAATTGAATTTGTCCGAGAAAAATTTCTAGATACATCAAAACTCTTTGGATTTAATTTCATGGCACCCTCACCACTAGAGCTAGTCTCCGTAATAGAGGCAAAATCAGGACAGGCAATCCGAGATGAGATCTATTTTTTCAAAGACAAGGGAGATCGAGAAATTGCACTACGATTTGATTTTACCGTTGGCCTGACTAGATATGTTGTTGAACAAAAGTCAATGAAATTGCCTGCCAAAATTTGCGCATTTGGTGGTGTATGGCGATATGACGAGCCACAAAAAGGTCGATATCGCTATTTTCACCAGTGGGATCTAGAAATCTATGGCAAGCCTAGCTTAGAATCAGATGCCGAGATAATTGAATTTACATCAAAATTTTTCTCTAAACTGGAACTCAAAAATATTACAATAGATGTTTCACATAGAAAGCTAGTCGAGTCGGTAGTTGGTAAAATTTTTGGAAATACCGACAATCAAACCATTGGTGATATTTTTCGAGCAATTGATAAAATTCAAAAAAAGAATAAAGATGAAATAATATCTGAATACTTGCAAAAAGGCTATTCTAAAGAAAATTTGGAGAAAATCCTTGAATTTTCCAAAATCAAAGGACAACCAGAACAAGTCGAATCACTCTTTAATGTATCTGGAATTCCAGCCTGGGACGAACTAAAGGAACTATTTTCAGCCCTTAAAAATAGGGGCGTTACAAATATTCGTATCAACTTTGGAATTGTTCGAGGACTGGATTATTATTCTGGAATTGTATTTGAGGCATTTGATAGCTCGACTAACTATGGTGCTCTAGTTGGAGGGGGCCGATACGATAGTTTGCCCAAAGTCTTTGGTCGAGATGATATGGGTGCAACCGGAGTTGCAGGAGGAGTAGAGAGAATAATTTTATCCCTTGAATCCCAGGGATTGCAATCATCTGAACCAACTAGTAAAATATCAGTATTGTTTGTCAACGATGAAATGTCAAGACCTGCCATGAATGTCGCATCTCTACTTAGAGATAAAGGGATCCAAATAGAAATTGATCTATTGGGAAGACCTTTCAAAAAGCAAATAGAAAATGCATCAAATTCTAAATTTGCAATAATTTTAGCTCCAAAAGAGTTTTCACAAAATCAAGTCATAATAAAAAACATGTCCGACGGTAAAGAAGCAATCACACCAATGGACTCACTATTATCTAATCCTAAATCTCTATTTACTCTGTAAAAGCTCGAGTTAGCATCATTATTTCAGGACCATTAGTCATATTTCCTACCACCACTGCTTTGTTATTTGCAAGTATGCCTGATGAAATGTATGGGATACCTCCGTTTATTGTGGCTGGCTCTAACTTTACCTTCAAGACATCTGATATTGATTTAATGTCATCTTCATCGGTTTCTGGATGTATGATTCCGCCAATGTTATTTGCACTGATCATTACTCCTGCCTGATGATAGCCTGCAACTTTTTTCTGAATTGTTTCAACTCCAAGTGTATCTCTGATTGTTTTGATTGCCTCACTGGGTATTTTTGGTGATACTATTCCACCTTTGTCATTAGCTGCAATTAGATTTCCTAGTGCATTATGTTTAGTATCTAGAATTCCTACGTTGAGCTTTGTTGTTTTTTTCATGTGGTCTATTTCCCACTGTGAGCAAAGACTTGGTAATAATATTCCATTATTGTTAATTACCATCATTGTGCCTAAAACTCGAGTATTAGCAACTGATGCAAATACAAATTCTGTTTTAAGATATGATGCCAATGTCTTTGCCTTGGTATCAGCAAATCCGTTCGGCACAAAAACAAAATCATCATTAGTCTTTGTGTAAATACCAATGTTTGGTCCACGATACACATCATACTTGTAAATATCCAACTATCAATTTTGTAAACAAAAAGATATGAACGTAAAGGTGCGATCAGATTCAAACGGTGTTATAATTTGCTTTAATTTTACAAAAATGAAGTTTAGTTAACACTAATTTTGTTTAGATTTAAATAACATTTCACTGAAGCATTCCTATGCCAATAGATGAGCATTTCCCACAGGGACTAAAACCAATCGGCAAAATTATGCACTCAGATGGTGAACACTTTCACTTTATGTGGGGACCAGGAAGAAGCGATGCAGAATGCTTTAGTGACGAAGCTGTCATTTCAGCATACAAAGCACGCGGAGAAACTCAGGTTCCATTAGGTGTCAGTGGTACAATGGTCGCAGTCGACTGGGATTCTTGTGTAGCAGATGGCGCATGCATTGAAGCTTGCCCAGTACAAGTATTCCAGTGGTACAGAACTGAAATGGACATTCCAGCCAAAGATGTTGTTGGAAAGACATTTGCAGGTACAGGTTCTTCAGTAAAAGAAGAGCGAAAAGACAAAACCGACAAGGCAGATCCAATCAGAGAACATGATTGCATTTGGTGCATGGCTTGCGTTTCAGTTTGCCCACCTCTAGCTATCAAGGTTGACCAATCAAACTTGGAGCACCACGAGAAAGCAGCAGGAACATATGTCAAGCTTGAAGGTGGAGAAAATCCACACGCACACGATTAAAGAAAAATAACTTTTTCTTTTCTTTTTGATTTTTACTTAAACAAATTTTAATCAGTTCTTTTCATCGAACTATGCAGAGGTCGCCTAGCTCGGTAGGGCGCGGGCCTTGAGAGCCTGTGTGAGCAATCACTCGGGGGTTCAAATCCCTCTCTCTGCGTTTATTTTCCGAATTTGCTTAGCTCGGCAAGTAATGCTGAAAGCTGAATTTCAGGATTTGCCCCTGACAAGATTCTATAATCGTATTTTGCTAAAATCTCTGAGATTTCTACCAGATTAGGCTGTTTAGTTTTGTATATTGCCTCATTGATGTATTTTAGAAAATCCGACTCTGACATTCCGTAGACTTTGATTAATTCAATCATCTTTGATCTCGCATCTGTGATTTTACCAGCTATTGCCAATTTTAGAACACTTTCTACATCGGTAGTCTTTGTCAAGCCTGCAGAAGATTTTACATTTTCTTCAGTTATTGCTCCAAGACTAGCTGTAGCCTGCATTAGATTAATTGCATGTCTGAGGTCTCCTTCAGTATATTCATAAATTGCCTTCAGACCATCTTCGTCAGTTTTTACTTTTTCCTTCTTGGCAATCTCTTTTATGTGGGCAATTACCTCTTTTTCAGAAATTGTTGTAAACTTGAATACTGCACACCTGCTTTGAATAGGTTCTATTATCTTGGAAATATTATTGGCAATCATTATGAATCTGCAAGATTTTGATGCATCTTCTATAATCCTACGCAAGGCAGTCTGTGCATCTGATGTCATTTCATCAGCTTCATCCAAAATTATGATCTTAAATGGAATATTGGTATCCAATCCAGCAAATTTTGAGAATTTTTTTACTCTTTCACGTACCATATTGATTCCACGTTCATCTGAAGCATTGAGTTCTAGAGTGTACTCTTTCCAGCCATCTCCTAAAATTTCCCTACAAAGACACAGTGCAAGTGTTGTTTTACCTACTCCTGCAGAACCTGAAAACAAAAGATGTGGAATTTCTGAGACATTTTTTAATAAAGCAACCAGACTACCGACGATTTCTTTTTGATTTACTAAGTCAGAAATCTTCTGTGGGCGATATTTCTCAACCCACATGATGGAATCAGTCATGATGAACTCTGGATTGCATTATTAATAAATCACGCCTGAGGATCAAATGATCAAAGCTATTTGTAAACACAATTGATCGATCGTATCCATTAAATCCTTGAATCAAGTTTGATAACCATTGAAAATAAATGAACTATTGCAGGTATACACAATAGGATATCAGACTGAGGATGTCAAGACTGTAATTAATCATGATTTTAAAATTGACGTATCTGGAGTAACTATCTCTGGTAAACAGGGTGAAGTAATCAACATGCCTAGATGGATTGCACAAACCTTAGAGTCAGAAACACATGCAGAAATTCAAGAATCTGACATGGGAATTGAGCTTACACAATCAATATCTAAAGAAAATTTTCAGGGAGAAGAGTTATCTCACTTGGAGCCAGACTTTTACATCAAAGTCAGAGGTTTCATGGCAAGACAGTCAGATAAAGATCGTGACAAACTAGAATCACTACTAAATACTCTTGTGAGAAAAAGACTAGGTAAATTAATTCCTCGAGCTAATTCAATGGAACTCTCAGCTGATTTGGCAAAAAAACTCTCAATTGAAGAAAGAACACTCTATAATATTGTTCATGATAATAGTGCAGAATTCATGACACAAATTTTTGGTGAAAAATAATGACACTAGAAACACAATCCCGCAGTGCTACTATAGATCAGGTACAGCATTTTCTTTCTTCGTTTAAAGACAAGTCCGGATTGTTTCACTATGTAGAAGAAATCGATCAAATGATGGCAAAGCAAGCCAAGTTTATAGTAGTTGATTATAATGATATTGTCTCATTTAAGGAAATTGAAGTTAAATTCAACACTGAACCCGATGAGATACTTTACGCGTTTTCTCGTGCAATCAAAAATATTCTCGAAGAGAGATTTCCTGATTATGCCTCCAAAATCTCAGATGGTATTAGAGTAAGAATAGCAAATTATCCAATCCAAAGAAGCCTCAGACAAATCAATGCCGAGGTAATTGGAAAAATGACTAGTGTATCTGGAATGGTAGTGCGCGCATCTGAAGTAAAACCTCTTGCCAGAAATGTAGTATACAAATGTCCTGAAGGACATGTTACAGAAGTACCATTAGAGCGAGGACTCAGTATTTACACTCCAAGTAAATGTTCCTCAGAAAAATGTTCCCATAGGGACATTAGAATTGATCCGGAAAATAGTAAATTCATTGACTTTCAAATTGTCAGATTACAAGAGCTTCCTGAAGACCTACCTCCTGGACAATTACCTCACTACATTGATGTTACAATAAAACAAGATTTAGTTGATAATGCACGTCCGGGAGATAGAATCATACTTACTGGAATTGTAAGAATAGAACAAGAACAAATCACAGGAACTAGGGTCAACAGTGGACTGCACAGACTACGAATTGAGGGAAATAATATTGAATTTCTTGGTGGAAGAGGAGGTAAAAATTCAAGACGCTCTGAAAGAGAAGAAATCTCCCCTGAAGAGGAAAAAATAATCAAATCCTTGGGTCAAAATGCGGATGTTTATGAGAGATTAATCAATTCATTTGCTCCTCACATACAAGGACATGCAATTATTAAAGAATCAATTCTACTCTTAATGGTAGGTTCTACCCAAAGAATCATGGGTGATGGAACCAAGATACGAGGAGACATTAACGTATTTTTGGTTGGAGATCCAGGTACTGCAAAATCTGAAATGCTTAAGTTTTGTGCAAGACTTGCACCTAGAGGTCTTTATACTTCTGGTAGAGGGTCAACAGCTGCCGGACTCACAGCTGCAGTTGTTCGAGATAAAACTGGAATTATGATGCTCGAAGCTGGCGCAGTTGTATTGGGTGATCAAGGACTAGTATGTATTGACGAATTTGACAAAATGAAACCTGAAGATAGAAGTGCACTGCACGAAGTAATGGAACAACAATCTGCTAGCATTGCAAAGGGAGGAATAGTAGCTACATTGAATGCTAGAACCTCTATTTTGGCTGCGGCAAACCCGATGTATGGTAAATATGATCCATTCAAAAATATCACTGAAAACGTTGCTTTACCAATTCCATTATTGACCAGATTTGATTTGATATTTGTTGTTCGAGATATTCCGTCTAAGGAAAAAGACAGAACCATAGCTCAGCACATCATAGGACTACACAAAAAATCTGCAACCGATACCAGATCCCTAATTGATGCGGATATTTTCACCAAATATCTCGCATATTGTAAAAGATCTGATCCAATATTGACTCCGGATGCAGAGGAAAAAATACTCGATTATTATCTAAAGATGAGAAATGTGGAATCTGAGGAAATGATCACTGTAACTCCAAGACAGCTTGGTGGTTTGATCAGACTTGCAACTGCTAGGGCGAGACTTCTCATGAAGGACCAAGTTGAGGCTGAAGATGCAGAGAGAGCAATATTTCTAATTCAAAGTATGTTGGAGGATGCTGGAGTGGATGTAAACACTGGTAAGGTGGATCTTGGTGTCTTACAAGGTAGGCCACATAGCGAGGTTTCAAAATTACAATTATTCATGGATGTTCTTAAGTCATTGGAAGGGGATAGTAAAACTCCAGTAGAAGAAAAACTGTTTATCAAAGAGTTAGCAAAAACTGGAAAATTCACAGAAGAAGAGGCAAGGAACTTTATTCGTAGAATGTTACGTGAAGCATCAATTTATGAATCCAAGATTGGTCACTATAATCGTGTATGAGAATAGATGAACTTGGACTAAATCCTTCGATAACGCAATTTCTATCTGAGCAAAAAATTACAAAACTCTATCCACCACAAGCAGATGCCGTAAAAGCAGGATTACTTGAAGGACAAAAAATACTTGTTGCAGCTCCTACTGCTAGTGGAAAAACTCTGATTGCCATGCTGTCTATGATTAGATTTCTTAGCAACAACTGTGGTAAGATTGTCTATTTGACTCCACTCAGGGCATTGGCCTCAGAAAAATATGCAGAATTCAAAAAAATGGAAAAACTAAATTTTGGTCGCAAAATCAGTACAGCAATATCGACTGGCGACTTTGATTCAGTGGATAAAGAATCTGAAAATGCAGACATTATAGTACTTACCAATGAGAAAATGGATTCGTTAATTCGTCACGGTGTAGAATGGATAGAAAAAATTGGACTAGTAATTGCAGATGAAGTTCATCTAATTGGAGACAAGGATCGTGGACCTACATTAGAAGTCGTATTGACAAAGCTAAAAGAACTCGAATCCAATCCACAGATTGTAGGATTATCTGCAACTATTACCAATTCTGATGATATTGCAAAATGGCTAGGGTGTAAACTAGTCTTGAGTGATTGGCGTCCAGTTCCTTTAACTGAGGGAGTCTTTGACAGTGGAACAATTATTTGGAATAATGGTAATTCTGATGAAATTGAATCAAGCATTAGAGGACCTCCAATTGATCTCTGTTTAGATACAATAAAAAAAGGAGGGCAATCACTAGTTTTTGCAGAGACTCGTACGCGTTCAGCATCTCTGGCAGCTAAAGGTTCTGACGCCGTTCTAAAATTTCTAACTGAATCCGAGAAAAAATATCTAGAAAAACTATCTCAAAAAATTCTAGATGGTAATGAAAATACTGAACTAATCAAAACACTCTCTTCCTTACTAAAAAAAGGAGTCGGATTTCATCATGCTGGGTTAAACCAAAATTGTCGAGAAATTGTAGAAACAGAGTTTAGGAATGGTAACATCAAACTTTTAGCATCTACTCCTACACTTGCCGCTGGTGTTAATTTGCCTGCTAGAAGAGTTGTCATATCTAGTATTGTTAGATATGATGTCAAGGCAGGTGCAAATAAGCCAATCAGCGTTTTAGAATACAAACAACTTTGTGGAAGGGCTGGTAGACCTCAATACGATAAATTCGGTGAAGCAATTATAGTTGGTAATGCAAGCTCTTCTGATCTAACTGAATATTATATCAATGGAATACCAGAACCAATAGAATCTCAACTCTCAGATGACAAGTCACTTCGAATTCACATTCTTAGTCATATTGTCTCAAATCCTGGAATTAAAGGTGATCAGATATTAGAATTTTTTCAAAAAACACTTGCAGGATTACAAATACGAAAAAGTACACTCTCATTTTCAATAGAAATTGCAAAGAAATTCCTCATTAGAGAAGGCCTAATTGTTCAGAAAGTCGAACGTTTTGCAGCTACAGAATTTGGAAAAAAAGTATCAATGCTTTACATAGATCCAATAACAGCGATTTATTTTAAACGAGGATTACAAACTGTATCGGAAAATAATACACATACTCTTGGTTTCTTACATTTAATATCGAACTGCGAGGAATTTTTTCCCAAGTTCTCATTGCGCAATAAAGACTACGAAATAATCAGCACACTAATTGAGAACAAATCATCTCAATTAATAGAATCTACATCGGAATATGATTGTAACAGAAGTCTTTTAGCATTATATTCTTGGATTTCTGAATCTTCAGAGATACATCTATCAGATAATCTTGGAATAGAATCTGGCGATATGCATAGAATGGTTGAAACTGCCGATTGGTTATTGTATTGTCTTTACGAGCTTGCAAAGCTTGCTGAAAGAGCAGATCTTCTTGAAGAGCTACTAATTCTAAGAAAAAGAATATCGTATGGAATTAAAGAAGAACTAGTAGAACTCGTCCAAGTCCGTGGAATTGGACGAGTGAGAGCACGTAGACTGTACGATCATGGAATCAAAACAATTTCCGATTTGCAGCAAATACCTGCTAATAAGCTAGCAGAAATTGATAAAATCGGACCAACACTTGCAGATAATATTAAATCTCAACTAAAAAAACTGAGATAGTTGCAAGAATATGTTATCGCACTAGTAATCTCATCACTGATTTCTTTTTTTCTAGTTTTTGGAATAACTTCACCACTCATAAAAATTCTTAACAAGAAAAGTTGGACAGTCAAAGATGTAAATAGAATTGGTGGTGCCCAAATACCTAGGCCGGGTGGACCTGCAATTCTGGCAGGTATATTATGTGCAGAAATAACACTGTATTTTCTATTACCTCATGAAATAATTATTACAAAAGGAATAATCGCACTATTACTAACCACCTCAATAGCATTTGTCATTGGTTTTATCGATGACAGGCGTATTATGGGTGGCTGGTTTAAACCAATTACATTAGTGGTCGCAGCAGTTCCTATAATAGCGATGGGTGCATATGAACCAAATCTAACATTTCCAATTTTTGGTGAAGTAAAAATTCCAGCACTTTATGTGGGTCTGATTTTAGTCATGATACCAATTACTGGTAATACGATAAACTCTATTGATGTAATGAATGGAATTGCAAGTGGATTTGTCATGATTGCATCTTTCTCTTTGGCTATAGCTCTCTTTATCTTGCAAAATTATTCTGTAGCTATAATGACATTGCCAATTGCATTTGCTTCTCTAGCATTTTTTAGATATCACAAGTTTCCAGCTAAAATATTTCCAGGAGATTCTGGTGCATTGACGCTTGGAGCTGCATATGGAGTAATTGCAATTATTGGTAAAGTGGAGGTAATTGCAGCTATTGCTCTTTTACCTGCAATAATCAACTCTTTTCTGTTTTTATCTAGTGTAAAGAGGATTGTTGAACATAGGCAAATCAAAGGACCTACTATACATACAGAAGATCATAAAATATCCACAACAAAGGAATCTGGCGCTCCTGTCACACTTGTACGAATAATTGTCGCTGCAAAACCCTTGACTGAAAAAGAAATTGGAATTGTAATTTTTAGATTGGGCATATTTTCTGGAATCTTGGCAATACTTACTGCATTATTATCAGGAGTTATTGTTTGGCCAATTTCTTAATTTTTGCATTCATTGCAATAATGTGGATCTTGATACTTGCTGGTGGAGGTATTTTAGTTACTGTGGTATCAAAAATTTCAATTTCTGGATATGGACAGCAAATGGACTTTTTTATTGCATCTATAATTAAAGCGACAATAGCGTTAGTCCTTGTCATAATTTGGATTCTTCTTCTATCAAAGCTAAAGAATAAACTATTTCAAAGACAGCTCAAAGCTTAGGCCTTCCAGAGAGACTGTTTTTTATCATATTCAGATCTACTGTATTTCACTCGTGCTGGAATACCAACTACAACTGTGTTATCTGGGACATCTTTTGTGACAACTGCACCCATTGCAACAACACTGTTGTTTCCAATTGTAACTCCGGCTTTTATGACTGCCCGGGAACCTATGACTGCACCATCTCTGATGGTGACACCAATTATTTTTTGGCTTGGAGGGTATGGATCGTTAGTCAATACAGCCGCAGGTCCGATGAAGACATTTTTTCCGATTCTGGATAGTGGAGGAATGTATACTTGGCCTTCAATCATAGTATTCTCTCCAATTACAACATTGTAATCTACATGTGCAAGAGAACCAATTTTGACATTATCACCAATTATGGTATCATCACCAACATATGCAAAATGCCAAATTTTGACGTTTTTACCTATCTTTGCCTTTTGGGAAACAAAATTGGTCACCAAACTATAGGTGCCATGGTTTTGCGTCTTTAATTATTTTTTGAGGAAGATCTCGTTCATATTTTTTCAAAAAATCCACGTCTTGCTTTTTATCACGAAGCTCATCAGGCAGCATTATTGGTATTTCTTCTATAATTGGATAGAATCTAGAGCATTTTATGCACAATAAAGCCCCTTCTACAATAACTTCGTTTTTTGATTTGATTTCAAATAATTCCAAAGGAAAATGCTTGTCAATAGGACACACTAACATATCCATCATTTTTTTGTTCATTTTAGATCTATGTACACTGGTACTCCTTTTTGACTAGATAATAATGCTGCCTCTGCAATTTTTGTCACATTGACTGCTTCTTCTGCTTTGACTCTGGGATTATTTTTGGATTCAAGACTATCTATGAAGCTCTTAATCTCAAGCGTAAGAGGCTCTTGTTTTTCTTTTCTTGGAGTTTCCGAACCTTGATCTTTTTCTATTTTAACTTCTTGGGTAATAAAATCACCAGAAATAATACCATCTGTACAAACTGCGTTAAAATGTCTTACACGCGAAGGAGTAATCCAGTTTGATGATATTATTGCTACTTTGTTTTCCTTGAAGCCTAGCATTATCGTTGCAAAATCCTCATGTTCATGCCGTATCTTACCTGATCTGGCAAATACTACCTGAGGTACATCGTCAAACAAATACATGGCAGTATCGATATCGTGAACTGCGGTATCATAAATTATTCCTACGTCTTTGATGTGCAGAGGCATTCTGTTCTCTCTATGGAACTCTAACATGATGAGTTCGCCATATTTTTTTGATTTTACAAATTCTTTAACGGTTTCTACAGCTGGATTGAATCGTTCGATATAACCGCAAGTGAGAATAACACCGTTTTTTTTGGCAAGCTCAGTTAATTTGACACCTTCTTCTGATTTGTATGTCATGGGTTTTTCGACAAACACTGATTTTTTACTTTGAATGATCTTCGAGGCTATGTCAAAATGCGTAATCGTTGGCGTGCAAACAAAAACCGCATCAATTTGTTCAGAATTCAGCATTTTATCTAGAGATGAATAATTTTTGACATTGTATTTTTGGGCAGTTTCTTTCGCTTTCACATCGTCTGCATCACATACTGCTACTAGAACTCCGAGTTGGGATAATATTCTAACGTGATTTTTGCCCCAACCGCCTACTCCAATTTGTGCTATTTTCAAGTTAATACACTGGACTAAGCCAACTAGAATATTTGTCGTTTTTTGATAATACAACGTCTGAATAAGATTTTATGATATGGTCTGTGATATCTCCCAGTTTCCCATTACCAATTTTTTTACCGTCAATACTGATGACTGGAGTAATCTCCGCTGCGGTTCCTGTTAGAAATATCTCATCTGCCAAATATCCTTCACTTCGAGTTATTACCTTCTCCATGACTTCATAGCCAAGGTCTTGAGCGATTTTGATTACTGAATCTCTTGTAATTCCTTCTAGTGCAGAAGAATTTAGGGGTGGTGTAATCAATGTATCATTTTTTATAATGAAAATGTTCTCGCCCGGAGCCTCACTCAAATTTGCACTAGAGTCAAGTAAGAGCGCTTCGTCATATCCGTTTCTTTTACATTCCTGCGTTGCTAGAATTGAATTGAGATAATTTCCACCCATTTTTGCTAATGGGGGAGTTGATTGGTCACTGAATTTTCGCCAAGAGGAAATTCCAACACTTATTCCCGTTTTATCAAATAGATCTCCAAATGGAAACATGAATGCAGCAACATGAGTTGGAGCATTCTCATTTACGTGTAGATTAATTCCATATTGACCTACAAAATAGAAAGGTCGAATATAACAAGAATTTTTCATTTTATTTTTTTTACATAGGAGAATTAATGCTTCTATTATTTCTTCGTTAGAGAATTTTAAAGATATGGAATAGAAATTTCCTGATTGTCTGAACCTTTTGATATGATCTTCTAATCTAAAAATATACAAATTTTTAGAATTCCAATATGCTCTGATTCCTTCAAAAATTGATGTCCCGTAATGTATAGCATGAGTCGTAATTGGGACGTTTGCCTTGCTTAGAGGAATAATCCTACCGTCAAACCAAACATATTTTGAAATATTAAATTTCACATTATGAGTTTTTTGTCGACATTAATCTATCTTGTCTTAAGGCTAGCCTTTGGGAATTTCATTCCTGCAATTCTTGTAGTCATGTCTTTTGAATTGGCGAATTTTTTAATAATTTCCCAGTTATCTTCAATTATTTTTGCAACAGAACTTGGAACATCGGATTTCCAGTCTGTTATTTCACCATTTGCCTCTCTGTATAATTTGTCTTTGACAGAAGAGGCTGATAATGGACGTCTAAAACTAACTCTTGGTTTCAACCTGTATACTTTAAGCATTAATCCTTCGGTTTTATCACCTGTATAAGTGTAAAAATTACCTTCAATTCCATCTAATATCTGAGCACGTAACTTCCACGAATAAGGCGATAAAATTGGAGGAAAATATCTGTAAAATGGTCTGTGAAAAGTATAGTTTGAGGAAACTGAAATAGACTCACCGAATACTGAACTCAGCATTTTTTTACGTATCTCATAACTGAACGGGAAACTCTTACTGTTAATTTCAATTCCTTCATCTACAAAGATAACTGGCATAACGACTACACTATCTTCTTTTTTTAGGTCGTTGATGATTTCGACATGAGCGTTTGTTAATGGATTTAGATGTGCAAGATAAATTGCAACAGTCAAGCGAATTAGGTTTTTTTTGCTACTATTTCAATTAATGTGGGGACGATGGGACTTGAACCCATGATCTCCAGCGCCCGAGGCTGGCAGTATACCAAGCTAACCTACGTCCCCGAATTTGGCTCTGAAACAAACAATATTACCTTTGAGTTATCCGTATGACTCGTACTTTACGTCAAAGCTTCCGTCTGGGCGCTTGTTTCGTTCTGTGACAAATCCTTTTGCCTCCAGATAGTCCATACAACCATCAATTGTTCCCTGCCAACCGCAAATATAGAATGCTGTATTCTGTGGGGTGACTTTTTCACCAATCATTTGTTCTAATGGAGATGGTGAACCGTCCTTAGTTCTAAGAAATGTTTCAACTCTTCCAGTTTGACCGCTCCAAGAGCGATTAAACCATTCTTGTGGACGACTAATTGCAGCTCGATACCTAAAGTTCCATTTGTCGCGTCCTTTCTCTACGCTTTCCATTTCTAGATCAGTAAAGAGTTCTTTGTAGCTTAATTCATCTATGTAACTAGCACCGTGAAGAATTACTATTTCCCGTTTGTCTCCGATTGCATGAAGATGTTGAGCAAAACTCACAAACGGCGCAATTCCAGTTCCTCCACCTAAACAAACTATTCTTCTCTCATCTTTTTGCCCGTTGGGTAAAGCTTCTTGGATTTGA
Source organism: Nitrosopumilales archaeon (assembly GCA_900299125.1). GTDB lineage: Archaea > Thermoproteota > Nitrososphaeria > Nitrososphaerales > Nitrosopumilaceae > Nitrosotenuis. The sequence goes on from OMIR01000078.1 coordinate 22,458, forward strand.
AGAGCAGCACCTGTAGGTTTAATCCATGAAACTTCGTCACCTTCTTTAGCATTGAATAATTGTGTAGTCAGCCTTCCAGGTAGTGGTTTTCTTACCCATCGTATTACTAATTCGATGTATTTTTTATTTTCTGGATGTGAAGCAATCGAATAAGCTCTTCGAATGACCTTTCCCTCACTTGGTACATTCATCCCAATTGTTAAGAATTGCCCTGCTTTGTAATCTGGGATAATTCCGTCATTTGGAACTAGGCGAAATATTGCTAAATCCTCTTTTAATAATTGAATATAGGTTATGGTTGCTTTATTTTCTACTACCACAGCAAAACCCATCTTCTGATGGTTAAATATTTTATGTTAAATGATAATCAATTTTCATTTTCCAGCTAAACGTTAATAATTGATCTGAAAACTTGAAAGGCGAACCAGTTTGGTTTTGTGGGCCGGTCGTCTAGACTGGTAGGATACGCCCTTGGCATGGGTGAGATCGAGGGTTCAAATCCCTCCCGGTCCACTTACAAATTTTTTCTGGCAAGAACAATTAAACTCTTGATTTCTGGATCTGAGATATCTTTCAGAATATCCAGGCTTGACAGCAAGTCCTTATCTTTAATATCGATAGCAGATTTAATTGCACTTTTTTTTACTTCCAAATTAGGATCATTGAGGCATTTACGAATTACAGACGCCGCTTCGGATGCTTTGAGATGACCTAATGCACCTATTGCACACGATCGTACCATTGCACTCTCGTCATCTGTTAGTTGAATAATTTTTGGTATTGCAACTAGATCTTTTCTATTTGCCAATACCAAGGCACAGTATCCGCGGATATTTTTACTTGGTTTAGTTAGATTCTTAATCAAAATATCAGCAATGTTATTATGGTTTAGTAAAAGGGAGCTAAATGCCTCACCTCTTAGCTCAATATCGTTATCATCAAAAATGGAAATTATAAACTCTAAAATTTCAATATCTGTTGTATTTGATAATAACTCGACGGACTTAATTTTCTCTTCTTTTGAACCAGATTCAAAGATATTTTTGAAATACATCATATCTGTCATTAAGATATTTCATATCATAACAAATAAGAAATTTTTGAATTCAAAGCAAAAATTTTGTTTTTAGCTTTAAATTATCGTAATATGAGAACACATTATGTCCGAAAACAGAGACGTAATTTTCATCGGCAAAAAGCCATTAATGGCGTATGTAACATCTACGCTAATTCAGTTGGCTAATCAGCCATCAGTGCATATCAAGGCTAGAGGACTAAGTATTGGACGAGCAGTGGATGTCGCACAAATCATCTCAAGAAAAACTGAAAATGCTGGATACTCCATTGGCCAAATCAAGATAGGCTCTGAACAACTAGAATCCAAAGACGGCAAGTCCCGAAACGTATCGACAATAGAAATCGAAGTAAAGAGAAATACATCTTAATAATTTCTTTACTTGAACTTTTTTATTTATAATTTTTTATAGCGATTTTCCATTTTTCTAAACTTAGCTAATTCCACAATATCGTTGAATTGATCAAATGTGACAACTTCTTTTGACAGTTTTTTAGTTGTGCCTGATTTTCTCAACTCTCTTAAAATTGTCAGAGTAGCAAATGTATTGGCATATAGAACTGAAAGAGGATACAAAATTATCTTAAAGCCCATCCTGTGTAACTCTTTAGCTGACAGAATTGGTGTCGCACCGCCTTCTATCATATTTGCTACAAGCGGCCCACTGATCTCTTTGCCAATTTTTTTCATTTCTTCAATTGATCTAGGTGCCTCAACAAATACAACATCCGCTCCAATTTTTTTGTATAATTTTGCTCGCTCTATTGCTTCATCTAGTCCTCTAGTAGCTCTAGCATCAGTTCTTGCTACAATAATGAAATCTTTGCTTTGTTTAGCATCTACAGCAGCCTGAAGCTTTTCGACGTATTCTTCAGTTTCAACCACCTCTTTTCCTGCCATATGGCCACATCGCTTTGGCCATCTTTGATCTTCTAAAAACATCCCAGCAGCACCTGAGGCTTGTAATTCATTCACAAGCTTCCATACTGATAACGCATTTCCATAACCCGTATCAGAGTCAACAATAACTGGAACTGATACTGAACTACAAATTCTTCTTGCATTTTCTATTGTTTCAGTTGCCCCTATGAAACCATAATCTGGCATGCCAAATAATGTGGCCGATGTACCATATCCAGTTTGAAACATGGCCTCAAAACCTACTTTTTGTGCAATTTTTGCACCAATCGCATCATAAACTCCAGGAATAACTAGTGGTTTAGTTGAATCATTGATTAATCGCTTTAGGTTTTTCAACATAAAATTTTATTGAATTTATTATTTATGATTACCTAAAACTGGCAAAAATTATGAACTTATTATGTCGATCTATGGGATTAGTTTTCTTTTCAAGAGCAATTCAATTAAAAGCACACTCAAAATGATGCTAATCATAGCAACTTTGACTTGAATTAAATTACTTACCGCAAATATTTGTGCGATATGGGATGTAAAGGGTCAAACTTCCAATTAGCTGTACTGTCATACACAAATAATAATTCTAATGAAATTAGATAGAGCACTATGTTTTATGTCGATAATAGATAAAATCTCCAAAACAATTGTAAAAAGCCAGCGTAAAACCCATCACCTATGAAAACAACGCTGTAGAATATTTTAATCCGGTCTCACTATCTGTTATTAAATATTGTATGATATGAATATCTAAATTTACTACTGATAATCCGAGTGATATTTTGATGCAACTTTAGGCCAAATATTAACAGGATACACTGTAATCTCAACATCAATGATAACTGATACGCTGAATTCTTAAATTTGTCACTAAAATACCTTAGGCGGATTCCTATATTCTCACCATAGAAAAATCATTTAATCTCACAAAATTTCTAGATTTATCTAAACTATCTTAATACAATCAATATCAAAAGAAATAATCTGACAAATGTGTTCTTTAATGGAATCAAGATAAATCGAAAAGAAACTTTGAGACATGGAGTTGAACAAATCAGTAACTCAACACTAACATAATTCAAGAATGTAATTTCTTTTAAAAATATAGAATCCCAAGATAGTTATGAGAAAACAAAACATCGAACGAGAAAATTTACTGTGTTTCTCAGTATACGGTACAATTACTAAAATTATGGGATAGTCATCTATTTTTAATCTATTTTAATTTCTTTTCCTAATTTTGTTTCTTCTTTATCGAGCTTTCGCATCTCGCTTTGAAGGAATCTTCGATATCTGACCATTTCCTCTTTTGTCATTGTAGCGATATTAGATGAAAGCATTGAACCAATAATTTTCATTCTCTCAATAAGGTCCGATACCACAAAATTTCCAACATTTTTGATTCTCATTATAACATCTAGTTGATTTTTAATTATCTGATTGATCTTTTCAAGATCTTCAGATGTTGATTTACCTTTCTTAGTAATCTGATATTTCCCATCTTGCGTCTCTTCAATTAGGCCTTCATCTAGAAGTCTTCCTAAGAGAGGATAGATTAAACCAGGTGATGGTTTCCATATTCCATGACTTTGTATTTCCGCCGTATCAATAATCTCTTTACCAGTATGCGGTTTTGATAATAACAAATTTAGAATAAAGTATCTTGAAAAGCCTCTAGGTATTGAGCTGCCTACTCTTTGAAACCAATCATTAGACATTTCTAAAATATCACTAGCGATAAATATAATGTTTTTTCAAAAATTTCTTCGTTTTCACTTTGAATACGTATTTATCCAATTTTCCGGGTCTTCATTATAGATGGTAGATTCAGTCGAATATGATATGATTATTGTCGGTTCTGGACTTGCAGGTCTTCGCGCAGCGATCGAAGCGGCCAAGACAAGCTCCAGTCTGAAAATAGGAGTCATATCTAAAGTACAAGTCATGCGCTCTCATTCAGTATCTGCAGAGGGAGGAACAGCCGCTGTATTATTTGAAGAAGAAGGAGACAGCATAGAATCTCATATCTATGATACTGTAAAAGGTAGTGACTTTTTAGCAGATCAAGATGTTGCCGAGCGACTATGTAAAGAAATGCCACGAGAAGTATACCAATTAGAACATTGGGGAATGCCTTGGTCCAGAAGAAAAGATGGAAGAATAGGACAGAGATATTTTGGTGGTTATAGCTATCCACGTGCCACATATGCATCTGACAAAGTTGGATTCTTTGAAATGCAAACACTTTATGACACATGCTTAAAGTTTGAGAATATTTCATTTCTCAATGAGTGGTTTGTTACTTCCATTATTCATGATGGTCAACAATTCATGGGCGTCACAGCAATAGAGCTATCAACTGGTACGTTCTATACCATCAAAGCTAAATCAATGATAATTGCAACTGGTGGAGCAGGAAGAATTTACTCATTTTCTACTTATGCATTATCTTCAACGCCGGATGGTCTTGATATGGCATATCGTGCTGGAATGGCTCTCAAAGATATGGAATTTGTTCAATTTCATCCTACTGGAATACTTCCCTCGGGAATTTTAATTACTGAGGGGGCTAGAGGTGAAGGAGGCTATCTTCTAAATAAAGATGGTGAGCGTTTTATGAAAGACTATGCCCCATCAAAGATGGAGCTCGCCCCGCGTGATATTGTCTCTCGAGCCATAATGAGTGAAATTCGTGCAGGACGTGGATTCAAACATGAAACTGGGGTTGATTGTATGAAACTTGATCTCAGACACGTAGGTGACGCGATAATTAGAGAAAAACTAGGAGCAATTCGAGAAATCTCTATCAAATTTTCAGGAATTGATCCATCCCAAGAACCTCTCGACATTAGACCTGTATGTCACTATATGATGGGTGGCATTCATACCAACATTGACGGTGCTACAGAACTAAAGGGAGTATGGGCTGCAGGAGAAGCAGCATGTAATTCCGTTCATGGTGCAAATAGATTAGGAGCAAATTCTACTTCAGAATGTATTGTTTGGGGAAAAGTTACTGGAAAGATGGCAGCTGAATACGCTCTTAATGCAAAGACTGGCGTACAATTTCCTCATCATCTAGTTACTTTAGAGGAAAAAAGAATCTATGACGGAATTTTTAGAGGACAGGGCGAATACAATCCATACGAAATCCGCCAAGAATTAACAGATATCATGAATGATAAGGCATACGTATACAGAACAGAATCTGATCTTGTAGATGGTTTGAAGAAACTTCGAGAAATACGAATGCGAACTTGGAAACACGTTGATGATAAGGCAAAGGAGTACAATACCAACTTTTCAAATGTTATGGAACTAGATTCAATGTTCCGTGTGGCTGAGGTTGTACTAGTTGGTGCGATTAATAGACGTGAATCTCGTGGTGCACATTCAAGATTAGATTATCCAAATCGGGATGATGCAAACTTTTTACACCATACATTAGCTTACTATGATCCAAAAGAACCATTAATGAAAAAACACCCAGTAACAATAACAAGATATCAACCCGTGGAGAGAAAATACTGATGAAAAGAAGCGATAATCGTGAAGGAATCAAGGGAATGGCCAACCCTAGTCGATATGGAATAGAGCGAATAGCCTATTGGCTAATGAGAATTTCTGGTCTTGGCCTGCTGGCGTATCTTATAGGACATGTTTATGAAACTAGCAATATTGTTAATGGAAAGAGTGCATGGGAAAACATGCTTAGTTCCACTCAGACAACTGAAGGACATATCTTTTTGACTTTGATAATAGGAATGTGTGTTTTTCACACTGCAAATGGAATTCGCGTCATGCTTGGTCATGGTGGATATGGAGTAGGAAAACCAGCAAGGCCTGATTATCCTTACAAACCTGCTTCCCAAAACAACATGCACAAGCTTTGCATTTATGCATCAATTGGACTTGCAGCATTAGCAATGATGTATGGGCTTTCAGTATTATTAGGTGAATGAAATGCGTGAAAGCACAATCATGAAAATTCATTATGTAACAGCTCTTGCAGCAGTAGTTCTAGTTGCTGTACATGTCTTGTTTAGAATTACTATGATGAATTATGAAGATTCACTTGCATATGAAAACGTACTTGCAAACTACAAGTTTGTTCCTTATGCAATCATGCTGGAATTGATTTTGGTATTATTGTCAGTACATGGATTTAATGGACTCAGAGTAATTCTTGTCGAATTAAAACAAGGAAAAATCTACGAAAAGACCGTCACCTATGGCTGTATCGCAGGAATGGCAGGTCTAATAGCATACGGTTCAAGAACTATATTGATGGCAAGCATGGGGATTACGTAAATGAGTGGAACAACACTAGCTGAAGAAAGATCTTCGCTTGACACATCATCTTCAAAGATTGTAACATTACGAATTGCTAAATTTAATCCAGAAAAAGATTCTAACCAACAATTTGTTGATTTCAAAGTATCATATGAGAGATGGACTACAGTCCTCGATGCAGTACTTGATGTCAAAAAGTATCTAGATCATTCGGTTGCCGTTAGATATTCTTGCAGACAAGCTTCATGTGGTTCTTGTGGAATGAAAATTAATGGAAGGCCTAGATTAGCATGTTTTACCAAAATTTCAGAGCTTAACTCTGACGTTATTACTGTTGAGCCTATGAGCAACTATCCAATTATTCGTGATCTAGTGGTTAAATTAGACAAAATGTTTGAAAATCACAAAAAAATGCAACCTTATGTTATTCGAGAGGATTCGGAAATTACCGCACCTACAAAAGAATTCAATCAAACACCTGAACAACTAGAAGAATTCATACAATTTGCAAATTGCATTAAATGCGGTCTTTGCAATTCTGCTTGTCCGACCATGGCAACAGATACTTCATTTCTAGGCCCACAAGCACTAGGTCAGGCATATCGTTACGTGGCTGATAATCGTGATAAAGGAAAGAATTCAAGACTCAAAATTATTGATGAAACTCACGGAATTTGGAGATGTCATTTTGCGGGTTCATGTAGTCAAGTATGTCCAAAAGGAGTTGATCCTGCAATGGGCATTCAACTATTACGTGGATATCTATTAGGATTTAGAAAGTAATCTACGCTGATTTTTTTGGATTAGGGCTATTGTTTACCTGGTTGTTTATTGCCTCTGCCATAAAGTGGTTTGAAACATTAACTTTGACGTCGTTTACACCATCAATCTTTAACAAATGATCATGAATATCTTGACAAATTTTGAACCCAAACACAGCTGGACAAAACGGACTGGTCAGATGCAAATCTACTTTTACCGAAGAATTAGAAATATCAACATTATCAACAAGCTCGAGATCAGTTATCGATGTATTAATTTCTGGATCAACTATTCCTGATAATTCGTCAAAGATTTTTCTTCTGAGATCTTGAATATCTTGTGACATAAACGGAAAATCATCTATGCTATATATAACCATTATAACCTTCTAGTTGGGAATGTATAGGTCAAGACTTGAGAAGAATTTAGACAAGCATACTCTTGATTATGTATCATCAATTTCTGATGATGAAGAAATTACAATTTATGACATCATTGGAAGTCAAGCTCACTCTATCATGTTGTATGAAAATAAAATTCTTAGCAAGAATGAACTAAAAAAAATTTTGAGCACGCTTGAAAAAATAAAAAAGGAAAAACTCACCTCCAAATCTTCTGCAGAAGATATTCATGAACTCATTGAAACTCTAGTCATACAAAGAGCCGGAATAGCAGTAGGAGGAAAAATGCATACTGCTCGTTCTCGTAACGACCAAGTTGCATTGGATTTACGCATGAAAATTCGTGATGATATTAACACTATATGTAATTGTATTTTGGATATGGTGGAAACACTTGTCACTTTGGCAGAAAAACATACTGCAACTGCAATGCCTCTTTATACTCACTTACAACAGGCTCAAATTGGTACTTTTTCACACTTTTTAATTTCGTATGTTGATGCATTACTTCGTGACTTTAAAAGATTCTTTGATACATTTGATAGAGTCAATCACTCACCTCTCGGAGCAGGGCCAATTGGTGGTACATCATTACCAATTAATCGAAATAGTACTGCAAAAATGCTTGGATTTTCTGGAGTCGTTGAAAACTCTATTGATGCGACATCAAACAGGGATGTTGTTGCTGAATATGTTGCCGCAATTGCAATATTGATGACAAATCTTTCAAGAATGGCAGAAGATTTAGTGATTTGGTCAACATCAGAATTTTCTTTTGTTGAACTATCAGATCAATTTTCATCTCCTTCAAGTGTAATGCCTCAAAAGAAAAATCCAGATATTCTGGAGCTTACGAGAGGTAAAACAGCACGAGTTATTGGAAATCTTGTCGCAATACTCTCTAATCTAAAAGGACTAGCATCTGGATATGGAAGAGATCTTCAAGAAATTAAACCATCTGTATTTTTGAGTTCTCGAACAGCCATATCAGCACTAATTGTGCTAAATTCAATGTTTGCAACTTTAAAGGTTAACAAACAGAAAATGAACCAGATTGCAGATTCTGGATATCTAGTCGCTTTAGATATTGCTGAGACATTGGTAAAGGAAGGACTACCGTTTAGAACTGCACATAAGATTGTCGGAAAACTAGTTCAAATTGCACATGAAAATAAAATATCGTTATCAGAATTAGATGCAACTGAAGTAGCAAAATCTGTATCTGATAAAGAATTCGATGCTAAAAAACTAGGAGAAATCATATCGTCGATTAATGCTCTCTCTTCTCTTCAGAATAGGTCCTCACTTGGCTCCTCAGGTATTTCAGAACAAAAACGTCAAATCATAAAACGAAAATCGATGATTTCACAATATGATAAGAAATTGAAAAACCGTAACACTCTGATCAATTCTGCAATAGATAATCTCTTCAAAAAGGTCAGATTGTTAAGTAGATAGCGGGTTCGCGGGGATTCGGACCCCGGACAGCCGGATTAAAAGTCCGGTACTCTACCTGGCTGAGCTACGAACCCTTCGCAAATTCTCAAAACTGTGTATAATTTAGTCTTTGGTTGAAGTAATCTTCTTGATGATAACTTTAAAAAAGGAAATTCTTTGAACAGAATTCAAGCCCTTGTAGTATAGCCCGGTCTAGAATTCGGCCCTGTCACGGCTGAGACGCGTGTTCAAATCCCGCCAAGGGCGCTTACACTTTTCTTTTAAACTGCGTCAAAAATTTATTGAAATTAAACTTGATTATGGTTTACTAAATAAACTACTAATGGCATCATCTAGGATCTTTTTGTCCAAATTCTGGATTTTTTTTGCAAGTTGAGAAATTCTTTCAGGACCAACATTTTTGTCAAGGGTAAGATAAACAGTTAACATTGGTATGTACAAAATGAGCTGTTGCATTTTTTCTCTGACAATGTGAACATATTGAGTAATCCCATATTCTTCGTTAAAGTGTTCCCTCCTACTTCTTCTAAGGCCAACTTGATAATAGAAAAGCATTCTATCCTTGTCTAATTCATGTGGTTCTGAAGAAGACGATGCCTGATCGATTAGAACGTGACCCTCCAAGTCTATGAGGCCTAAATGAATAATCTGTGGATCTGTTCTAAAAATTTCACTAGCTAGATTTCTTATCTCTGTGGAAACCATATAATATTAAGAAAGTCGTAATTAATATTATTTATCTATCATCCAATATTCTATAAATGAAATTAATCAAAAAAGGTGCCGAAGGAGATATTTTCATTAAAAAATTATACAATGAAGATGTAATTCTTAAAACACGCAAAGTAAAATCATATCGACACAATGTTCTCGATAGTAAAATAAGAAAACAAAGAACAATTCGAGAGGCCACCATTCTTTCAGAGATAAAATCTCATGGCGTCAGAACACCATTACTGTATCAAGTAAATACAGAAAAATGCACTATACTGATGCAGAAAATTGATGGAGTCTTAGTTAAAGATCTAGGTGGCATCAAATTAAGATTGGCATGCGCCGAAATTGGAAAAATCACTGCAATTTTGCACAAAAATGGAATCATGCATGGCGATCTTACAACCTCGAATTTCATTTCTAAAAATAACCAAATATACGCAATTGATTTTGGCTTGGCACAAAAATCAATTCGAATCGAAGATCATGCAGTTGATCTAAGATTGTTCAAAGAAATTCTGAGCAGTCAGCATGTAGAAGTACTAAACTCACTTTGGAAAGTGTTTCTCAAAGAATACAAGTCAATAGTTGGCCTGGAGAGATTTAACAAAGTAATAACTCAACTGGGTATAATTGAAGGAAGGGGCCGTTATGCAAGAATGGAATAAAGTTTTTTTTGTTTCTTCAAACAAACACAAATATCTGGAAGCAAAGCAAATTTTAAAGAAATTTGGTATTGATCTGACATTTTTTCAGGCTAATTTGATGGAGATCCAATCTGATTCTCTTTCAGAAATCGCCAAGCAAAAATCGCTAGATGCTTTTTCGAAATGTAATAAACCCTTAATCATTGAAGATGATGCCCTTGCAATTCCTTCAATTGGTGGTTTTCCTGGTCCTTATTCATCATACGTCTTTGGAACCATTGGTAACAAAGGTGTGATCTCTTTAGTCAAGGGAAAAAGAATTGCAAAATTTCATGCAAACATTACTTATTGTGATGAAAAAAGGAAACCTGTAATTTTTGAAGGAGTGATTCATGGTAAAATTGCAAACAAAGTATCTGGTAATGGATGGGGCTATGATCCAATTTTCATACCTAAAGGAAAAACTAAAACCTTTGCACAAATATCTAATAAAAACACAATATCTCATAGGTATCTGGCATTAGCTAAATTTGCTAAATGGTTTACGCATATGCAGAAATAAATGGATTGATTTTTCTTTGTTGGTTTTGCAATAAGACTATTCTTGATGGAATGCTTTCATCAATAACAGAATAAATCTGACTTTTTTTTGCTAATATCTCTGAAAAGTGGCTGACTTCTTCAAATTCAAGCATGTCTGATCTTGCGAGTCTATTTGTAGAGCGACCAATATGCATATACGATTTAATCTCGATAAAATGAGCATTTGAGCGTTTGATCATTTCGGCAAATGCTGGAATCATTCCTTCAAAATCATTATGATTTCTAATCATGGTCATTCTAAGGACTGTTCTAGTCTTCATTATTTCTAGTAATTCTAATGACTGATTCCACCTCTCCCATGAATCAGCATATCGAGGCTTGTTGATTTTCATAAAAGAATCACAGTTTGGTGCATTTGTAGATAAATAGATCTGAGTAGGCAATGCATCTTCGTCAATAAGACGTTGGAGCATTAGGGGTTCTTGTCCATTCGTGACTAGAAATACTGATTTTGTTTGTGGCAAAGTTCTAAGATATTTTATCAAATCTGGAAGCTTTGGATACATTGTAGGTTCGCCCGAAAGCGATATTGCATAATGAGCTGGCAATAAAGACTCGTCTAACTTTTTATGAATGGATTTAGGATCACCATAATGCCCCATGATGAGTTTTTCACGTTCAGCCATGAGCTTGATTACGATGTCTTTTGGTTCTGCTACATTTTGAGAGTTCATCTCTAACGAGTCATAAAATTCCATGGGGCGCCAACAATAGATACATCTGTTCTCACAATACATTCCAGCAGGTGAAAATTCCATACATTGATGGGTTGATATTCCATAGAACTTGTGTTTGTAACAACTTTCTTCTCCTTTGAAAGATTTTTTTGTCCAATGGCATAACTCGACTGTAGAATGATCCGAAACGCCATACTTTGCCTTCTTTAGCTGTTGTTGAATTGATGATTTGATTTGGATAATTTCATCATGTTCGACATACTCTCCTGAGCAACTCATATTGTTAATTGGAGTTGGTTTTACTTAATTTTTCATTTAAGAGTTTAAGTTTATCAAGGTAATAGAAATTATCGTATGAAATCTAGTGTTTTATTGTAAAAAATCACATATAATTTTAAATATAAAAAATTCGTTTTAATATTAATGCGGAAAGTTGTAAAATCCAACAAATAATCCGCGCGTGGCTCAGTAGAACTTTGGTGTATATGAACGAATTTTCGTTATAAATTGAGAGGTTTTCTCTCACGTTCTACGTCTGGGGCCACGCCTAGAATTAATTTTAGAAAAATTATGTTATTTGTGTAATGTTTGTCTCCAAAACGATAATCAAAACTTAAATTAAAATTCATTCAGGTTAAGCTGATTTGAAAAAAGAATTATTCCTTTCAAGATTGTCACATTTGAGAAGAAATCCTCAACCTACAGATATTCTTCAAAGTAAAATTGAAACTGTCCAAGGAAATGGATTTACTTGGACAGATATTCAAAATCCTGATAGGAAAGAAATTGATAAACTAGGACAAATGTATAATTTCAACTCCTTGAATTTGGATGATTCAATTTCAAAGATTCAACTCGCAAAAATTGACAACTATGACGATCACTCTTTTATTATTTTACACTTTCCTCCACTAGCCCTCAAGCGCGGAATGTCACGATTTAATCAGTTATCTGTATTCATTGGAAAAGATTATTTGGTCACAATACATTATGGAGAATTAAAACCACTAGTCGAAATGGTGAATCACTGTAAAAATGACTCTCAATATCGTAACGACTTTCTTGGTAAATCTTCTGGTTTTCTATTGTACAAAATTGTTGATACTCTGGTTGATGATTTATTGCATACCTTACGCAGAATTGTAGAGAATCTAGATGAAATAGAAGATGATGTTTTTGATGAAAATAAATCTACACCAAAAAAGATCTCATTACTAAGACGCGAAATTACCATACTCCGAAGAATAGTTCATCCACTTCGAAAAACAGTTTTGGAAACTTCAAAGAATACACAACGATTTTCTAATCCTGATGAAGATTTAGTAATTCATTTTGATGATGTAATTGATCATATTGACAAAGTGGCTGAAACATTAGATGAAGCAAAAGAAACAATGGAAATTTACAAAGATACTGATTTCATGCTTTCAACTGAAAAATCTAATAAAATACTGGCAACCCTTACCATAATATTCACTCTTACAATCCCTCCAACTGTAGTTGGAGCAATCTATGGAATGAATGTCAATCTTCCTGGGGGAATAATAACTGGAAATTGGAGTTTTCTTGGAGAATATACTACACTGATAGTCATGATAATCATATCCTTATTGCCCTCTGCTTTGATGTTTCTATACTTCTACAAGAAAAAATGGTTAGCTGACTAGTGTGCCCAGGGGAACAGATAGTTAACTCCCCACCATACGACGGCAACAGTAATTGCCATTGCTATGAACCAACCTTTTCCATTCATAATGAATCTCTTCAAGAGGTAATAATAAAATTTATCCATAATTTTCTGCTGTAGTTAGGTTAATAGTAGATCTTTAATCTTCAATTTTTGCGGCCTTCGTAGTACAGTGGCTAGTATAGGGGACTGTGGATCCCCGGACAGGGGTTCGATTCCCCTCGAGGGCCTACACTTTATTTACATACAATCAACTTGAAATTTAGATAATTCTAAAAAATTCCGTATTTACTTGATTCCATCTCTTCTTTTATGGCAAATTTGACTCTGAGATCAGTTTTCTCAATTTTTTGACCCAGCCATGATAAGAATTTCTTTACATTGCCCTTACCTTTGAGATTTTCAAAATCTGAACCCATCTGATCAGCCAGTTTTTCCACTAATTCTTCTCGGACTGAAACTACATAGAAATACCAACCGAATGCAAATTCAGAATCAGTCACGGTGAAAGCATCTTTCTCGTGAACCATTTGCTCAAGACCTGTTAATATCCTAGTTAACTCCTTACTAGACTTGTCATAATCAGTTGCAGAAACGTTGATGCGAATATTCATAAGACTTGTTAGCCGTTCAAAAATAAAAGGGTCACTATTTTATTAGATGCTTTACCTCTATGTTGAAAAAATTATCCAAAATTTCGATATACGCCTTTATGGGAGCGGGGATTTCCTGTGTGCATGACAATCCTAGATTCTTTGCATTGATCCAAATCATTACTGTCTGTAAAATTGTAAGAAATCTATCATTCCCTGCTTCTGGTGAGCCTATTGCTTTTGTATATCTCTCTGCATGTTCCCAAGACGTTGTAAAGTCTATGCATTCAGTACCAAAGATGGTGATGATCTGTTCTTTGAAATTTTTTGCTGGATTAAACGGTGTCTTATGCAAAAGATATGGAAATCTGACTAGATTAGGGAGAGCTCCTGGTAATGGGTCAAAAATAGTAATTATTTTACAGCCAGGCCTTAGGCAAGAAAACTTTTCATACATTTTTCTGATAATCTCTTCATCAGAGAACCAAAACAGAATTACCGTAGCCTCTGCCAAATTTGAATCTACTATGTTCTGATTTAATGCAATAATGTTTTGTTCTTTTTCACAAAGTCTTATTTTTTCAATATTGTTATCTATTCCGACAGCTTTGGCCCCAAATTCCTTTGAAGCAATTCTTAAACTATTTCCAGTCCCGCATCCAAGATGAAAAAATACATCTTTTGTACCAAGCTGCACTAGTCTAAAAATCTCACGAATAGATTCATCTAGGAGTTGAACTTCTTGACCTGATATTATTGAACTTGGTAAAGAGGAAATGTATTCTTCTATTTTCACAATAGCGATATGTATAGGAGAAATTTAATCTCTAATGCTTTCTAGGGTTGATACTGCCTGCCACAATGTCACTCTGACATATGATGGGAGATTTGGGTCTTGAGTCACGTCATCTATTTGTGAGATTGCGTTTGCAGCTCTAATGGAAACAGGATCTTGTCCAGATTTTAGGTTAGTTATTAAATCCGTCAAATTCTTTTTAATATTTTTTGGTGTAGTTGGACTAGCAGCCACTTGGGTTAATGTCTGTATTGCCATTTCAAGTGATTTTTGATTTTGAGCCTTCTTATCTACCATGTCTGATCAATTTTTTTATAATTTTACTAGTTTTAAAAATCTACACCTTAAAATTCCACAAAAATATTGCCTGCTTCTATTATGGTGTGATAAGATTTTAGATCCTTAATCTTTGCCGGGAATTTGTCAAGCTTCCCATTAACGCAATTAAATTTGGCACCGTGCCATCCACATGTGACAATTTCTCCTTCCAGAACTCCTTGTGAAAGACTAGCTCCTGCATGAGTACAGGAGTCATCACATGCAAAATAATTCCCATCAATATTCGCAATTAGAATTTCTCGGCCATCTGCATTAATCTTAATCATTTTTCCCGGAGTAATTTCTGACGTTTTACCAGCTATAATTTTTCCCATTAATAATCAAATTTTGATATTTCTTAAAAATCTAATGCACAAACCGAACTGTATTTTCTAGCTTTCCTATATTTTCGATTTCCATTTCGATTTTATCTCCATCCTTGAGAAATATGGCATCTGGCTTGTTTAGCATCACTCCTGCTGGAGTCCCTGTAGATATTATGTCTCCTTTCTCTAATGTCATAACTTTGCTTAACTTTGCAATAATTGATGGGATTTTTATGGACATGTTTGTAGTGTTAGAATTCTGACGTAAAGATCCATTAATTTTTGTAGTCATCTTGAGATTCTGAGGTTCAGAAATCTCATCCGAAGTTGTTATCCATGGACCACAAGGTGCAAATGTGTCAAATCCTTTTGCACGTCCAAACTGTTTGTCCTGTGCTTGAATATCTCTAGCTGAAACATCGTTGAAAACCATATAACCAAAAATTGAATCCATTGCATCTTTTTCTTGGACATTTTTACAGTCTTTTGAAATGATTATTGCAAGTTCTACTTCATAATCTAATTGCTTTACAAAATTTGGACAAATGATCTCTGAATTTGTACCATTCAAAGTTGTTCTAGGAATGATAACGATTGCAGGATCTGTTGGAGGAATTAGATTCTGTTCTTTTGCATGATCGATATAGTTGAAAGCCAAACAAATCACCTTAGGTGGATTTGGAATTGGCGCTAAAATTTTTGCATCCGAGAGATTTACTGCATAATCAAGCTTGGGATTCTGTGATATGACCTCTTTATACCAACCATCAAACAAAAACTCCTTAATTGATAATGGAATGGGAATACCTGTCTTTGATATGATCTCCTCTTTTGTTGCAATTTTTCCGTCATTGATAAATCCATAAGTTTCCTTACCATTAATCAAAAATCTGCCTATCTTCATATCTAATCACTTGTGTGTGTAAATTGCCTGCAACATCGAATCCTTTCTGCAGTAACCAAATCTGACAAATTGTATTTCCCTTCCCTCTTTAAGTTCATTATAGTAAGGCTCTGTAAAAACGTTAATCTCCTCTAGACTAGAGGGGTTGAATTCTTCTCCATTAAATGGTTGACTGGGAATCAATATCTTGATTTTTTGAGCAGATTTTTGTGAAACCCAATGAGCCTTAGGAATGCTAGTGCCCATTTCATCTCCAATATAACGTGCCTCTAAAGGTGATTTATTTGTAATTTTGATATTACCTAAACCAATGAGGCGAATTGCTTCATCAGGTTTGAGATTTTCTATGTCTTCGGATTCCAGGAATAATTCATCCCCGATCTCAACTTCGCGATTTCCAATGTCTTTAGTAGGATGATTTGCCATTGTAATGGAATCTGAAGGCAAACTTTTGATTCTAATTGATACGGGATTCTTTATCATATGTAATCTGATGCTAGTCGGGTCTACGATTTTGCGGTTAAATGATTCTAGAGATTCGAATGGTGCTAGTGTGTCAGCCTTTGTAAATCCTAGAGACATGACAAACTTTCTAATTGCCTCTGGCACAATACCTCTCCTTTTTAATGCCTCAAGAGTAGGTAATCTAGGATCATCATATCCTGAGACTTTACCATCTTCTATGAGTGGGCGTAAAATTCTTTTTGATACTGGCATTCCTTCAAATCCAAGTCTTGAGAATTCGATGACTTGTGGTTTTCGCATTTTTAGTAAATCTAGTATGGTGTAGTATAACTCATTTCTTAATTCATATTCTTTTGTTCTAAATGCATGAGTAATTCCATCAATACTATCTTCAATGGCCACTGCAAAATCATAACTAGGCCATACTCTGTATTTATCACCAAGTAACGGATGCTTTGTCTCAATGATTCTAAATAATACTGGATCACGCATCACGGTATTATTAGAATTCATATCTCCACGGAATCGAACTATTGCGTCACCTTGTCCAAATTTTGAAAACATCTTATCCCACCTTTCTCTACTCTGTTCCATTTCTAATGATCTGCACTTACATGCCTTCATCTCACGTCTGTTTGCAGAAATTGTTTCTTGTTTACATGTACAAACATAAGCATAATTTCCATCAAGCATTTCTTGGCATTTTTTGTAAAGTAATTCAATATCATCGGATGTGTTCTTTATTTTGTCGTATTTGATCTCGAGCCAGTCAAGACCTACCTTGATTGCAGCATAATATTCAAGACGTTCTGCTTCTGGATTAGTATCATCAAATCGTAAGATTAATTTGCCGTCGTACATTTTAGCATATTCTTCATCAATGATGGCAGCCTTAGCATGACCAATATGGGGATAACCATTGGGTTCTGGTGGAAAACGTGTGACTACTCTACCACGCTCTGCTCCTTCTAGAGGAGGAAGTCCTTCACGCTCATCTTGCTTTTTTGGTTTTTCTACAAGCAAATCGGGAAATTTATCTTGAATCTGTTGTCGAATTTGGTCTTGTGAAATTTGATTAACAAAGGTTACGATTTCTTTAATCTCTGGCATGATCTCTTTAATCTGATTTCTAAGAGATGCTTCTGTTCCAAGAATTTTACCGAGAATTATTTTTTCGTTAGTCTTCCCATGTTCTAATGCGTTTTGAAGTGCTACTCTGAGTATTTTGTCTTTGATTTCACTCAAACTATAGGCTCCTAGTTACAACAAAATCTAAGAGATCAATCATTTCTAACTTTGCAGAACCAGAGTAACTCGCTAATGAGTTTTTAGCCTTCTGCGCATAATCTAATGCAGCTTTTCTTACCTGACTTTCTATTTGTAGTTCTCTTAACACATTTACTGCTTTTGTAATATCTGATTTCGTTGCTTTTGAATTTCCAAAAACACCAAGAATGATTTTCTTAGATTTTGGATCTGCTTTTTTCATCGCAAGCAAAATGGGCAGGGATTTTTTACCTTCACGTAAATCATTGCCTACAGGTTTTTTCGTGATTTTTGGATCGCCCAAAACTCCGATATAATCGTCAGTAATTTGGAATGAAACTCCAAGGTTCTTTCCAAATGAAGCCAGATTCTCAACTTCATGAGGTTTATTAGCACAAATTGCCCCCATTGCACAAGAAACCTCAAAAAGCGCTGATGTCTTTTTTTCTACCATGGTGATGTAATCTGACTCGGTGGGAATTTTTTTTGCTTCAGCCATCTTTATGTCTAAAACTTGACCCTCACAAACTTCTACACAAGCTTTTGCAAGTCTTGCTACTAGTCCAGATGATATCTTTGAATCTCGCACTGTTTCAACTGAAACCATCTCAAATGCCTTCGAGAAAAGAACATCACCAGCAAGTATTGCTAGAGGAATTCCGAATTTTGTGTGAACCGTTGATACCCCATGTCTAATTTCGTCATTATCCATAATATCGTCATGAACAAGTGTAAAATTGTGTACCATTTCGATGGCAGCTGCAGCAGGCAATGCATCACTTAGTGAGCCTCCGAGCATTTGACAACTCTTCATAACCAAGAATGGTCTGAGTCTTTTGCCACCATTAACA
>OMIR01000079.1 GCA_900299125.1 Nitrosopumilales archaeon
AATGAGGTGACACTGGATAAGCTAATGTGGCCTAGCATGACATCAAACATTTACTTTGAGATGATGCCGCTAGTTGGACCAATCCTAATACTGGTTGGTGCCGGAATTGGCTGCCTGGCTGCAAAATTTGCAATAAAGATTAGTGCCTAATTTTTTTCCATTGATAATAAGATATAGTCAATTATCTTGTTCTTTGATAGCTGGCCCATCTTTTTCATGGATTTGAATACCAGATTTTCCACGTTAGTAGAGTAAATTTGGATTAGCTTTTCTTTTAGCTCTTGCCTGTTTTGAATATAGTAATTGGCAAACGGCTCGTACACTAGATGGCCAATTGATTCCTGCTTTTTTATTTCAAAGCCTGCTTGTTCTATTACATCATATACATAAGATTTAGAGTATTTTTTTGAAAGCCAGGTTATTCCTAATAATCCGAGTCTTAGAAAAGAATGATTAGTTACTGGTATTGCCATTATCAGACTGCCTGACTCTCTCAAGAGCCGCCTTGATTCTGCAAAGAATTTTTCCAGCGGAATAAAATGCTGTGCAGATTCTAAAGCAATGATACGATCAAATGAATTATCAGTAAATGGAATCTCTACTGCAGAGCAATTTACCTGAGAAACTGTATGATTAATTCCGTTTCTTAGCTCACCAAAATTTAGGTCCATACAGTGAATTTCTAGGTTGGAAAATTTCTGGTTCCAAATTTGAGCAGGTATGCAAAATCCACTACCGACATCTAGTATTTTATTTGCTGTTTGAAAATCCCCAAAACCTGAAACATATTCTGACATTTCTCTTTGCGCATCTGCAAGGCTTGTCGAGTTTTTCCACATGCCAAAATTTAGCATCTGTGTGTCTGCTCCAAAATGCATCATAGGGCTGAACTTGGAGTAAATTTTGATAATGTCCTTTCCAGAATGTCTGAAATTCCACAACAAAACTTCAAACGGACTGATGTGAATTTTCTGGCTCATTTAATTAATCTAAAATCCTTGATATCAAAAAAGTTGCTACAATATTTGCAAAAATTAGCAGTGATCTAGTGCCAAAAACGCCCTTTTCTGCTTGCCAATTTATTAACAAATTTTTCAAAGCAATAATGTGCTTACCGGTCTAAAACAGGAAAAAAACATCCAGTCTTTGATTAGCTATCTAGAAGACAATCGTATTCCTATCAGACTAGGATGTATGACACCTAGTGGCTTTCCATGTGTAGTGTCATTATGGTTTACAATTATTGATAACAAAATCTATTGCGCGACGAAAAAAAATGCAAAAATTGTCAAATACCTAGAGGAAAATCCCAGATGCGGCTTTGAGATTGCAGCTGACAAGCCTCCATATCGTGGTGTGCGCGGTAATGGTACATGCACAATAAGACATGATTCTGGCAAACAAATTCTTGAAACTCTAATGACCAAGTATCTCCCACCCAAAAGCCTCAAGCTAAAAGAATATCTTTTGAGCCATGCTGATAAGGAAGTTGCACTAGAGATAACACCAAACCATGTTTCATATTACGACTATACTGAACGAATGAAAGATATCAACGAGTGATTATTCATGGTCAAAGCAAGAAACAGCATTCCCAAATTCCTCAAGGCAGATAAAATCAAAGACGAGGGCTGTCCCACATGCGGTTCTATGGATTTTGGTATTGTGGAGATAAAAAAATCCGACTCTAAACCGCAAAAAAAACTCCAGTGCTATAACTGTAAAAAATTCTGGTATATTTGAGAATAGAAAAAAATCCTAGTGGTAAAAAATTCTCAATATTATAACATTGTTATTTTACCATAAATATTCTAAAATCGCTAATACTCCATGTGAGAAAAAAAAATATCATTCTAAGTGGAATTTGCAGACACGAAAAAGATTTCTTTGATAATGTACGTGGCGAGTCTGTCTGTGTAAAATGTGGCCAAGTAATTGAAAAAACAAACATGTCGGAATTGGAATCAAATAATTTCCTAGATGACCGACTCTTATTTGACGATCTCGGAAAATCATCCAGTATTGCTATCTCTAATACTGACTATACATCTAATTTTATTCCATATACTACAAAAAATCTCTTTGTAAGGCTACGAAGACTGGACTCAAAGAGCAAGTCTGCAA
Source organism: Nitrosopumilales archaeon (assembly GCA_900299125.1). Taxonomy (GTDB): domain Archaea; phylum Thermoproteota; class Nitrososphaeria; order Nitrososphaerales; family Nitrosopumilaceae; genus Nitrosotenuis. The sequence continues at coordinate 2,125 of OMIR01000079.1, forward strand.
GTCTGGCATTTCGCAACGGATTCTTTTTGCTAAAAAAGCTCCAAGACAATCTTGCATTATCAGATTCCATAACGCAATATGCTGCATATCTGTACAGAAAGGCATATCAGAAAAAGATCCGCATGGGTGGCTCTATTACAAATATGGTCTATCCTGCAGTATACATTGCCTGCAACGAGCTTGGCTCTCCTAGACAGATAGAAGAAATTGTGCAGCTAAACCAGATTAACAAAAAGCAGTTCTTTAGAGGATACAAAAAGCTCTTCTTTGGCCTGCAAATCCACTCGTCCCTGCACAATCCTACAATGATTTTACAGCGACTAGGTGGAAGTCTTGGACTATCAGAGATAACAAAAAGAAAGGTAGTCGGGATATTATCAGAGGCAAAAAAGAAATCCGAGTTTTGCGGATACAATAGGGCTACTCTGGCTGCCGCTGCTGTGTATCTAATTACCAATCAAAACGGCATTAGCATTAGCCAGTCCAAGATATCCAAAGCCTTTGGAATATCGGATGTCTCATTGAGAAACTGTTATTTCAAGCTCCGACTAGTGCGCGGCTCTGCATCAGCCTCTTGATTCCAAGCATTATTTGCAATCCTCCTATGGACAAAAGACTACCAATCTCAAATAATGCTGGATCATAGGATCTCTCTTGCGCCGTGGCTAAATCATCTGGAGGCTGTTCTTGCAGAGCGGCCATATCCTGAATATGCTTGGCACCCATTGCCAGTCCGCCGATTATAATCAAGAGACCACATACTAAAACCAGAATTGGAACTGTCATGTCTGCCTTATTCTTTGAGATAAAATTTGCAATTATTGGCAATACTAGGGCTGGGCCTCCTAGTATTAGGCCCCGTTGAGTGCTATCCAAGCCCCAGAATTTTGAATCACTAGAACCAACATCTGATGCATAAATTAACAGCAATCCAATTGATACTACAACCAGAGCCAGCGAAATATTCAACAATGATCTAGTGATTTTTTTATTTTAAAGGGTGTTTTGTTGGTAATTTAATTTGGCACTAGCTAAAGTGGTTAGCACCAGAAGACTTGATCCAATGTTTTAATATAGAGTCGATGTACTGATTTGATAATGACAGAAGAACAAGAATGGGCTAGTCTACTTTCTGAAGTATTTGACAAGCTTACACAAAAACACGCATCAATCACATACGAATTCAAAGATTTGGCAGTAGTTGGTGAGAAAAAGGGCCCTGCCGGACCAGTTCCTACAGGCAAAGTCGTCCTAAACGGCAAGCTAACAATTTCAGCTCAGAAATAGAAAATGACCTACGATTACGTATCTCGAATGCTTTCCTATGTTAAATCAGGTTCATTAGAGATATCGTATGACTCAACACCCCTAGTGCGAATAGAAGCGGAGAAAAATCAGAGAATGATTGACATTCTCTCTGATGTTAAAGAGATGCTCCCTATTCGTAATTTTATATTTAAAATTAACAAGATTAAAAAAATCTCTTCAAACTTGTCAGAAGATGATATCACACTAGTAATTACAGAGAAAGGGCAACCTTTAGCAGTACTAGGTGAGAATGCCAAGCCAGGATTATTTTCTAGATTATTCACCGGTAAGAACCTAGAAATTTCCAAGTTCAAAAAGAAAGACAAGCAGTAAAACTAAATTCCAAACTAATTTAGAAAAATTATTTTATATTCAGTAGAATTTTTCCAGAACCCCACGGCTCACTGACTACAAAATAATATTTCTTTGATGGTTCGAACTTGAAGTCTACATAGCTGCCATATCCTATTGCTGGACCAAAAGTCATAGAAAAGAACTTTGACTGGCCAGGTTTTAGAACGATATTTCCGCTAACAAAATCTTGTCCGGAGTATCTGTATGTAGTAGAGCCATCACTTACAACATAATTGCACACAGAGGGGCCAGTACAAAATAGAGAAACATTATCTTTAGAGCCAGAATTTTCTACTAGGAATTTGAGAATCAGGATATCTTTAGAGCCACTTTTTTGCAAAACTGGCTTGAGATTGTAAAATGAAATTGGGCCTATCTGGTTTTTAGCACCCTTATTCTTATACTCGTCAATTGTTGCCTTGACGATAGCTTGTTTTTCACATTCGTATTTCTTGCTTGCTTCTTGGAACTTTTGGCATTCTGAATTAACACTGACAGTATTCTGAGTTTTGTTTTGAGACACTAATGGTTCGGACTTCTTGAACGAATTGATAGAAGAGATTTCAGAACTGCTTGATTTTACCTTGGCCTTGGCAGATACATCAAGTGATTTTACCTTGGCAGAACTTGGCAGAGTATCGTCCTTGTAATATGCATAGATGTAGTCGCCTCGTTTAACTAAAATGGAATTACCACTAAGAGTACCACTGTCTTTTAGATACACATTGGCTGTAAAAATACCGGTAAAAATTCCAGTCTCTGTTACTTTGATGTCTTTACCTGTCTTATCAGAATCAGACCAGACATGAATAGTAAAACTATCTGCAAAGTTTGGATATTCTTTTTTATTCTTGTCGTTTTCTTTAATCATTATAGATGCCCAGGAATTAGTCGAATAAGCGCTGACTTTCCAAATCATCTGGGCTTCTTCTTTTTGATAAGTATCTGCGTAAGCAATTCCTATGACTGAAAGCAATAGAGCCCCTAAAATCACTCCACTTAGCATGAATATCCCAAACATTACCTCAATATTAGTAAAATTATTTACGAAATTATTTTGGCACTAGATAAAAATTAAAAATAAAAAATTATTTTAGGTTCAGTGGAATTTTTCCAGAACCCCATGGCTCTTTGACATTGAATGTGTATTGCTTTGATGGATCGAACTTGAAGTCTACATAACTACCATATCCGATTGCCGGACCGAATGTAATGGAGAACATCTTCGAGCTACCTGGCTTTAGAACAATCTGACCGCTTGTAAAGTCGTTTGCAGCATACTTGTATGTTGTAGTCCCATCTGAAACATCATAGTTGCAGACAGCTGGTCCTGTACACATTAAAGTAACATTTGATTTGTCATTATTTTCTGCAAGGAACTTTAGAGTAACAATGTCTTTACCGCTACTTTTCTCAACTTTGGCCCCTGCATAATAGAATGCAACTGGACCAATGACTGTTTTAGTAGATTTTGCTTTGAACTCTGCATTACCAGAACCCGCTTTTAGTGCCTTTTCGCACTCGTATTGTTCTCGTTGTGTTTCCTTTGATTTACATGCATCAAGTTTTGCTTGCATGGCATCAACTGCTGGTGTACTGTCAACCTGTGTTGTTTCAGCTTTTGCATTTGAAGTTGAAACGCTCAGAATCAGCGCTAATCCTACAGTAAATACAAAAAATTTCAATGCGTTATTTCGTAATTCACTCATTGAGCATTAATCGATTTTTGCCTATATAAACTCGTGGTAAAAATTATCACTATGGTGCTAACTTCGTCTGGTGTCATGCAATTAATTTTAAATCTAATCTATTACCCGTACTAGATCCTTCAAATTTCGCCTGGACTTGGGAGGCTTGCTTTTTTGCGGATACCCAATGCACAATATAGATGATGGCCTAAGATTGATGCCAAGAATTTGCTGTACTTTTTGCTCATCCAACATTCCGATCCAAATTGAGCTCAGTCCTAGAGCAGATGCTGCAAGCTGTGAATATGCTGCAGCAAGTGTGGCATCTTGCAATGAAAATTTTGCCAGGATCTCTGGCGGAAAACTGATCTTAACTCTGGATGGATTCATGCAAAATACTAGAACCACTGGGGCATTTACGAATGGCTGTTTGTTAGCCGCTTCGACTAGTCTTTTCTTTACTTCTTTATTCTTGATGTAAAATACCTCAAATCCCTGAAAATTACCCGCAGTCGGCGCAGTATCCGCGGCTGCTAGTATTTTGTCTATTTGCCACTGCTCTACCATCTTTGAGGAATCAAAGTTTCTAGTAGAGCGTCTAGTTGTCATGACCCTAAACAAATCGGATTGAGGAATTCCCTTGACTGACTTGGACTTGAGTACCGCATTAGCCTGCGTCGTCTGTTCCTCTGTTTCTATCTGAATTGATGGAAGGAATTCTTTAGGATAAATTTTGATTGGCTTTGGAATATGGGGGACTTTTTTATAATCAAGTATGGCTTTGGTCAGCACACTGGTCTTTGCCTCCAGATATTTGGAGTCCTTTAGTCTAAACTGAACCAGATCCGTATTCACTAGAATTGTGCTAAATTCATCTTCTAGCTCTACTTTTCCAGTAGAGTTTTTTTCCAAAATTTCTGCCAATGAGTCAAGCTCCTCTTTGTTTAGTACAACTACATCGGAATCATCCTCATCAATTCCCTGCCAAACAAGCCTACATCCTTCTTTGGAAATGTACGATGGCTCTACTTTGAGAAAACTTCCCATCGCAAAATAATGATATTTCTTATAAAAATTCGTATCGTTATCAGAGTAGTATGAGCTCAGATGTTGATCCAGCGGTAATTGGCACTAGTCAAAAAACCATTCCTTGTTTTATATTAAAATTCCATGTAAAATATTCATGGCATCAGTATGTAAAGGAATCTGCACAAATTACAAGGCAGAAAAATTCTCTAACAAATTCAGGTATGCTCTAGGACAGAAGCGTTGTACTAACTGCTCTCTGTATTTGGAAATTCAGAGCATAAATTGTCCGTGCTGTGGTGCCAGACTTCGCTCCAAGGCTAGACACAGAACTGAATAACTAGAATTTTCTAGTATACAACCCAAGGTTTTTGATTAACACTTTTCTCATTTATCTCTATTAAAGAGATGAGAACATTTCCTTTGCAATTTTTGTCTCATTAGAATGAACTACAATTGGTCTTGGATATTGCTTTGATAGTGTCTCTGACTCAAATTTATGAATCTGATCAGCTGATAGGGAATTTAGCTCAGGTACCCATTTTTTAATATACAAACAATCCGGGTCGAATCTTTTTTGCTGTAACCATGGATTGAAAATTCTAAACCAGGGCTGTGCATCACATCCAGTTGAAGCTGCCCACTGCCAGTTTCCATTATTTACTGCAAGATCATAGTCAACTAGCTTTTCTGCAAAGTAACGTTCACCAGCCATCCAATTAATATGCAAATCCTTGGTAAGAAAAGACGCAACAATCATGCGAACTCGATTATGCATGTATCCAGTGTTGTTAAGCTCCCTCATACCTGCGTCGACAATTGGAAACCCAGTCTTTCCCTGACACCATGCCTCAAAATGAGCCTGGTTTTTGTGCCATTTGATAGTGACGTATTTTTTGTTAAATGACTCTTTGATTACTCTGGGATTATGATAAAAAACATGATTGAAAAACTCTCTCCAGTGAACTTCTCGGATTAGTGTATGATCCTCTCCTAGTGCCGCTGCGATTTTTTGATATACCTCTCTAATAGAAACAGTACCGAATTTATTGTGCGCAGAAAGCTTGGTGGTTCCCTCTAATGATGGAAAATTCCTAGTCTGCTCATAATCAGAGAATTCTGAAATCTCTTCAAGAATTTCTAATGCCTTGTCTCTTCCACCCTGATTTGGAATAGAGTAATTAGATTCTACACTATCGTCGAAAATCTTTTTTGATTCAAAGTTCTTGAATTCATTTTTTCTTGGCTTGGCTACTGGTATCTGTGAAGATGTCTTATAAAATTGGGAATAAACAGAATATGGCTTGCCATCTTTGGTTTTTACAAAATTAGGATCATACATTAGATGGTCTACGTATTGGAATAATGGAATTTTCTTACTCTGGCAAAATTTTGCAATCTCTGATTCTCTGCTTTTTGCAAATGGAGTAAAATCAGAATTTACAAAAACTGCATCCAGACCTTTGATTTCTTTAATGGTATCTGCATAAGTTCCGATTCGAGTCTGGAGTTGGCCCTTTCTTTTCTGGAACTGATTTTTCAGGTCATCTAGACAATCAAGTAGGAATTTTAGTCTAAATCCGTCCTTTTGAATTATTTTTTTATTGAAAACAAAGCACGGAATTACCTGCTCTGAGCGACTGCAAGCCTCAATGAGTGCTGTGTTATCGTCAATTCGAAGATCCCTAGTAAATATGAACAAGGATTTTGAAAATTCAGTCATAATCAAGGAACCTTGTTTTGAACTGCATAAAAGTACTTGATTTATCAAACATAGTGCTAAAATGACAAAATTGATCTTTGCCTAAAATATCATTTCGAAATTATCTGTTTTATGTACATGTCAAGGCTAGGCTGCCCAGATACACTAACTCATGAGCAGATTAGTAGCTTTATTATGAATAACTTTAACCGGCTTGAAAAAGACACACCAGAGAAACTGGTTCATTTTCACTCTATTAACAAGTATCTTATCATGGCTCACAATCAGAATGATTTCAGTTTGCTAGAACAAATTGTGGCAAACCACGAAAAATTCCCTATTGAACAAATCTATGAACAATATGGAGAACAGCTAGAACAAACACTGAGAAAACCTCCAACCATTCAATCTCATTGTGGTGTTTTAGAGAAGATTTTTGCGTATTTTAAAAAGGCGCTAAACTCTGAAGAAAAAAAAATTATTCTAGAGACAATCTCTGAATTCAAGGATGGTAATCAAAGTCTCAATAATGTTTTACTGCAACTAGAAGAAATGACAAGAAAATTCAACAAGGCTTTTCTAGTCAGACAGACATATTTTCTACTCTATGCAAAAATGAACTCTTGATTTTCTATTCTACTAGAATAAACTAGATGCGATTTTTGGAATTCAGTAATTTGCCAATGTCTTTGAGACTGAGATTTCTTATAACTTGGGCATCTTCGAATTTTATAGTATCATCTTTGATTCCTTGACCTCCAACATAGATAGGAATCTTGGACAAGCTGGTAATTTTTTTTGCCAATCTCTGTGCAGGCTTGATACTATCCTCATGAGTAATTGAAATAAAGACCACGTGCGGCTTTGATGACTCGATGAATTTCACAACTGATTCATGGGGAATGGATGGAGTGAGATTGAAAACTCGATGGCCTATATTGGTTAGATGAGCTTCCAAAATGTTTGCACCAAGATTGTGCTCTTCACCTTCTGGAACACAAATGAGTACTTTCTTTTTTGTCGGAGTATCAGTGTATTTGGTATTTATCATCTTGACTAGAGAATTTGCAATATTACTTGCAACATGCTCGTCTGCAATTCCTAATTTGCCGTTTGCCCATAATTCACCAATTCTATACATAACTGGCGTCAGGATTTTCTCAAAAAAGCTTGCAGAATCTGAAGTAGAGACATAATTATCGTAAAGTTGCCTTACAGCATCATAGTCACCCTTGATCAGTAAATCAAATAACTGGTTTTTGAGCTTGGTCAATAATTCTTCTTTTTCGGCAATTGATACTGTATCTATTGACGATAGATACGAGATTATCTTGTCGTCATTTCTATAGTCAGCTGGAATGTCATCTTTGGTAATATCTGAAGCCTTGCCCAGATACTTGATCGTCTCTTGTCTTGACATATTTTTCTTTGAATCCCAGACGCTTTTTACAAGGTAGAGATATTTTTCGCCCTTGACGGTCTTGGCTCTAAGATATACCATAATTGTCGGAGGACACTCAAACTAATAAATGGTGCTAAAAATCCATTCTAGTGGTAAATTAGACAATTCAAAACGTATTTCTTTATCACTAGATGAAAAATTTACCACTAGTTTATATTTACCATGCCGATGCAGAAATTATAATGACATGTGTTAGAAATTATATTGAATCTGTTCAGTTTTTAATCTGCTTCAATTTTGAAATGGTGTATTAGATGAGTCAGCAATCACAAACAAATCCAGTCACCCAAACAACCCCTTTCAATATTCTAGTTACTGGCGCTACAGGATTCATCGGTTCGCGTCTTGTTTCTGAACTAGTAAAACGAGGTTATACTGTCAAGGCATTATCTAGAAAACCAAAAGAGGATACAAATAATCTCAAATATGTCAAAGCCGACCTTTTCAATCACGAAGAATTGGAAAAAGCTCTTCAGGGAGTAGAAATTGCATTTTATTTGGTCCACTCTATGGAAGGGGACAAAAAGCAATGGAGAGAATTTGCCTCTAGAGAGAGAATCCAAGCGCAGAACTTTTTGCAGGCAGCAACCAAAGTTGGAGTTAAAAGAATAATCTACCTAGGCGGTCTAGTCAATGAAAGCCTAGAGCTGTCTCCTCACATGAAAAGCAGAAAAGACGTGGGTGATATTTTGGCATCAGGCAGCGTGGCAGTAACACAGCTTCGTGCCTCATTAATCATTGGCGCAGGTGGAGGCTCATATGCAATGCTCAGATATCTTGTGGAAAGACTACGAGTAATGGTATGTCCTAGCTGGGTAAAATCGCTGGCACAACCAATTGCAGTCGATGATGTAATTGATTATCTAATTGGATGTATTGAAAAACCAGAGACTACTGGCAGGACTTTTGATATTGGCGGGCCTGAAAAGCTAACATATGAAGAGCTAATGAGATTATACTCGGCATATCTTAACAAGAATCTCTTTGTAATACAAATTCCGTTTCTGACTACAAGATTATCATCTTATTGGGTTGATCTTATCACTCCAGTCAAGGCATCACTTGCCAGGCCATTAATTGACAGTCTAGTACATGATACTATAGTTGCTGATGACTCTATTACAAGAATAATACCGCTAAAGCTAAAAACCGTAAGAGAAGCAATACACATTGCAACACAGGAAATGAAAACAAATCCACCTGAAGAGGAGATCAAAGAGAGCAAGACGAGCTTTATTGTAAACCAAAAACTATTGACAGTTTCCCTGTTTGTCTTGGGCATAATTGGCTCATCATATTACTGGCTAGATGACAGACCAGAGGTATACAGCCCATTCTGGCTAATTCTTTCAGGAATTTGGTATATAGCTATTATCAGCTCAATAATATTTGTAAACAACAAGACAAGGCTTGGCTATCTGATCGCAGGTGTAGTATCTTGGATAACTTTACCATTCTGGCTCTTTGATAATTACTATCTAGTATTCCATGATTCTGTAATTGCAAGACAGCCAAACATGGATATGACAATTCGGAATTTTGTAGGAATTGCATTTGTATGTTTGACTATAGCTGCCTCACATAACGTATTTCACAAGATCCAATCAAAGCAGTTCCGAGGCAGGCCAGTCTAAACGTGAAAAAGATTCTAATCCTATTTTTGCTTCTAGTTCCATTTGTTTTGGATGCATATGCACACCAACCAAGAATGGTAACGGATCTGGATAGTTCCAATACAAACCCAATTCTAATCGAAGAGCCAGAGGTATCAAAGGCATATTATGGGAGACTAGAATACTCCCCAGAATTTTATGCAATCAGCTCAAATAAAGAAGTGGACATGTATCTGAGTCTGCAAGTCCCTGATCTTCCGATGCAGAGCACAAACATTACAGTGGATCTAATTGATAAAAATGGTGTCTTCCTTGCACATCTAGAAGGTGTGGGTCACAAATGGACCAAGTTTCATGAAGATTTTGGCAATGCTGATTATTTAGCAGGCCCATCAGTTAGAACACCAATACCTGCAGGAATCTATACAATAAAGGTCAGCGGAGATGAGAATGCAAAATATGTCCTGGTAACAGGATTTGAGGAAAGATTTCCCGCACAGGAATTTCTCAACGCTTTGGTTCTAGTACCAAAGATAAACATTGAATTTTTTGGTATGAATCCAATTCAGGCAATGGCTAACATCTTTGGCTTTATGATAATTGGTTTGGCTGCCGCAATAGGATTTACAATTTTATTTACCGTCAGACGAATAAAGAGAAAAAAACTATAACAGAAATTCTTGTTATTGTTTATTTATCTAGGAGTATTCTACCATATTCATGGTAGACCTGTATGAAGAGGCAGCTAACAACTTTTTAGAGTTATCAAGCCAGCAAAGACTGCAGATAATTTTCAGATTACTAGAAAAAAAATCCAAAATCACAAACATGGCAAAAGACATTGGTGCTACAGTACAAGAGGTTCACCGAAACTTTACGCGACTAGAAGATGGAGGATTTATTACAAAAAGCATGGACGGATTTTTCACTCTAACAACTTATGGCAAAACAATTTGCTCACAGACACCTTCCATCATATTTCTCTCCAGAAACAGGAAATATTTTGAGGATCATAATTTTGGCGACATTCCGCCCAAGTTCATCATGAGAATTGGACAGCTGGCAAATTTTACGCACATCAAGGGAGTCTCAAAGGTTTTAGAGCAGTGGAAGTCAATTTACAAAAACGCAAATCAGTACATTTACGAAATACTAACAGAGATTCCGCTGGATTTCATTGAACCCAAAGTCAAGCAAATCACCAAGGGAGTCAAGTTCAATTATATTTTATCAGAGTCAGCAGTTGTCCCAAAGGGAAGAAAAAAACTACTAGCCAAGCTAAACTATGATTCCCTAATTGAAAAAGGACTAATCGAGAGAAAGATGAGAAAGACAATTCAGACTCTAATAGTTTTAAATGAAAAGGAGGCTAGTGTCTCTTTTCCAAATACTAACAGCGAAGCAGACATGACGGAAATTTTTTACAGTACAGATGCCATGTTTCACGAGTGGTGCTTGGACTATTTCAGGTACAACTGGTACGAGTCAGAAATATTTCAAGAATCAAAGCTAAAAGAATAGTAAAAAATATCCAGATTTAAAGAATTTTTTTATTTTTGAATCATCCTAGATTTTCTATATTGTGATATAGATCCTATATAGAAATTGTTTTTATTCTTTAGAATTTGACATTTCATAATGAATGTTAACATGAAAAAAATTTACATGCTTACAATTCTTCCTATTTCGCAATAATTTTATTGATATCTCTTACACAGACAGAAAATATTTCAGCTGTTGATGAACCCAAGGGTAACGCGGCCTATGTCTTTGGAGAAGGAGTTTATCCACAAGCAACATTCAATTTCAGAAGTGGTACCGTAACATATGATTTCCAATTATATGATATGACTAACAATCTATTTGGTACAACGGCTAATGGTTTTACATCAACTAGAACTATAAGCCCAGAATTTACGCTTGTCAAAGTTGTAGGTGATACCCCTTATTTGCACAAAGCTGTAGATCAGACGTTTGAAAATGGAGGTAGAACCATTTCAGAATATGATTACAAGATGTTTGATGTCACAATTGAGATGATACAAGCAGAAAAATCTTTGAGGACAATTGAATACAAAGACTGTTCAATTACTAATTACAAAATTAATACAAGAACTGACAATGAGGAGGGCTATACAACAGGTGGAAAAACAGGATTTGCAGTTGTGGAAACTTACACATTTGCTTGCAACGGATTTTCTCTAAAATCTCCTCTTTATGATGAAATCATAAAAAACCAATAAAACGGAAAAACTAGTCGATAAACAGATACAAGTTTTGCTTTATGTAGAAAATATCTTTTCTTGTCTATTCATTAGTTATTTGCCAATTTCTTGATTGATAAACAGAAGATTAATTTTTAAAATATAATTTAAATAAAAAAATTCCTAGCTTGTGGCTAGGAATGCGCCGATTCCGGCACCTACGCCAATGCCCAAGACAAAGAAAAGAATGTCCCAAGCGATAACGCGTTTGAATGGGGCTCTGACTTCAAAAGCCCAATGTGATGTCTTCATGATTATTCTATATCAAATCATATTGATAGGTGCTAGTCAGCTTTTCTGATAACGATTAAGCTAGTTTGCTGATTTTTTGATTGTTAAGAAAAAAAAGTCCGTTCATAATTGAGATTTTTTTATTTGGTTATGACTTTTTTTTGGGATTCTTACTCATTTTATTTTCTTTTTTAAGCTGTTCATCCTCTTGCTTTGTCTGGTTTTGTATGTTAGGAGTTGCGGGTTTTGTCTCTTTGATTTCTTCTCTTGCTTTTTTGAGGAGTACCTTTGTATCTTTTTTAAAAGTCTTGAATTCTTTTTTGATATCATCTCGCTCATCTTTGTATTTGAGTTTGATATCTTTCATCAAGTCTTGACAGTTATCTTTGATCTGTTTTCGTTCAGTACCTGTAGAATTGTTAGCCTTTTCACGACATTGCTGAATTAGCTTTAGAGTTTCCTCACGCTGTTTTTTGAGAAGCTCATTTCGCTTGTGTACAAAATCAGATACTTTTTGACCCAAGTTATCTATAGACTTGGTCTGGTTTACAGATTGACCTGAAAACGTTACTGCTTGCGAAATATTTGATGCAGTACTCTGTCCTGACGGATTTATCGCATAAACTCTATAGGCATAACACTTGCCAGATGCTAGTCCGGCATCAATGTATCTAGTTGTGGTATTATTTGATGCTCTTAGCGAAAATACTCCAATGCATCCAGAATCGCGCTCTATTTTGTATCCATTAACCATATTTTGCGTGGCATTAACAGGAGCATTCCATGACAGATTGATCTGTGTTTTTGAAACGCTTTGGGCTAGTAGATTTGTTGGCGGATTAGAGATTACAGCAAAAGAATTTCCCAAAGGAATTGCAAGTGAAGCTACTAGCAGGCTCAGGATAATTCCAGATGTCTTCATTATAGCATAAATGTAATTTTTCTATTTAACGTTCAAGTATGATTTCTACGTGCCCATCCTTTGCGATAAAAACGAGCTGCCCAAAAGCAGGATGTTTCTTTTTCGTTCCTTGAGACGCCTAATGGAATAAGGCAGCCAGTTGGTTCCATACGGAATGTATTCTGCCAAAGTAAATCCCTTCTTGACTAGGTCTGGCTTTAGCTCATCTCTGATTCCGCGAAGCATTTGAAACTCGAATTTTTTTTCAAATTTCTTTGCAAGAGTTGTTGCAGAATTTATCATCGCACCATCGTGGGTTGCAATTCCAAATTCATTGCCGGATTCAAATAACATTTTCATCAGTCTTTGATAGTTCTGGTCTATCTTGTCCTTTGTTTTAAAAGCAACATCAGGGCTTTCGCGATATGCACCCTTTACTAGGCGAATCTTGCCTCCAACTGAAAGTAGGTCTGCCAAGTCTCCCCGGCTTCGCATCAGATTTGCCTGTAATGCAATTCCAACTCGCTCGTATCTAGCTAGTAAATTCTCGTAAATCTGAATTGTCTCGTCTGTATGATCAGAAGACTCCATGTCAATCCATACAAATGTCTGCGACTGGGTTGCTGTTCTAATGAGTACCTCTAAATTATTCAGACATTCCTTTTTGCTTTTCATTAGGCCTATCTGTGTAGGCTTTACAGAAATTGCGCCACTGACTTTCCACTTTCGAAATGAATTCATTATTGTTTTGTATTCGGAAATTGTATTCTCTATTAGGTTCTTTGAAGTATGATACTCACCTAGCTTGTTAATAATAACGCCCATTCCATTTTTGTAAGAGCTCTGGGCCGCAATCAACGCCTCATCAATTGTATCCCCTGCAATCCATTGTTTTGCAATCCCAAAGAGAATTTTTTCCATTAATGCCATGATCTATGTATATTCTCAGAGAATAAAAAAAATTTCTAATAAAAAAGATAGAGCCTAAAAAAATCTAGGCTAATTTTTTGGCTTTTCCCTGTCTTGCTATTGTATAGAGAATAAAGCCAGCTAGTGCAACTATGGCGCCTTGGAGAATTTTTGCAGTTATGTCAGTTACTCCAACGTCTGTTTGAAGGCCAATTACTGGCAAATCAGTAACTCGAGTGGCTACATAAAAGACCAATAATCCCGCTGAACCAATAAGGGCAATAACGAAGGGTTTCTTGGTGTTTCCTTTATTCCTGAACATCCAGATTCCTATTGGAATGTAGGCAATGCCGATAATTCCAAAGAATATTGCTTCTTCGCGTGGACCGTAGGCAGCAGATTCATTTTCTAGAGCCTCATTCTCCTCTTGTTCTCCTGATTCTCTAACAGTTTCTGCATTTGCATCGTGAGAGAATTCTTTGTATTCATCAGATGCAACATCCAAGTATACTGCTCCGGTGGCAATCATTATTGCCGCTAGAGCAATAGCTGCAATATGCGTCAAATTTTTTTCCATAATTTGGTGATCTGAATTGTATTTAATTTCGTGCCGACCGTTCCTATAGTTGAGAATAGATAGTTAGGCTCTGAATTTTTCCCATAGGCGAATAATTTTGTCATCCATTTTGATTTTATTTACTGCATAGGTAAGATTGCCGTCCTTGTATTTGATATTGATTTCAAGAACGAGACTTTTGTAATACCTCTCAGAGAGTCCTTCTATGGTACGCACGACCTTGGTCTTTTTAATTAGTTCTAGGTCTTCTAGAGTCTTGATTTTTCTGTATGTAGTTGATGTTGGAATTTCTAGCTTGTTAGCTATTTGCTGTGCGGAGAGTTCTTCTTTTCCTAGTATTGTTAGTATGTCTCGAGTGTATCTGTCTGCTAGTGCAGATGTAATGTCAACATCGGTTTCCATTTCTTTAACTTTTTTTGACAGCAAGTATGAGTATGATGAATCCTACAATCTCAAAGGATTCGGCAATCATTTCTTCTAGAGGATTATTGTTTAGAAATCCAAAAAAGTCCTCAATTATAGTCCCTCCCAAGACAAGAACTGCAAAACCAATTAACAAGTAGAGCATAGGTGGGAACTTGGTCTTTTTGTATGCTTTGGCTGCATAAAATACCAAAATAAATCCGGCAATTAGATGAGCTGCTGTAATTATAACATCAGTAATTTCCATAGCAAAAATTTTAGTCCAGACTAATTAAACTAAAAGTATCTTTGTTAACTGGAATCTAAAAATGGTTTTCAAATCTGACTTCGTCTAGTGAAAGCTGTCCGCCTCTTGGATTTGCAGGCTTTAGTGCCTTTCCAATTACGATCATCATGACTATGATGTGGTCTGATGGTAGTCCGATTATTTTTGCAACTTCTAACGGATCAAAGCCAATCATGGGACATGAATCATAGTTCATTGC
>OMIR01000080.1 GCA_900299125.1 Nitrosopumilales archaeon
CCTGGATGATTCGGATCCGTAGTTCCATAAACTGCTTGGGAAGAAATCATTTTATCAAAAACATATGTTTCTTCCACATGTAAAATCGCAAATTCTCCTCGAGGCGATTTTAGGACTACATCTTTTGCATCCTTTGCCTTTTGAGCTGTCTCCTTATTCACATCTAGAACAATTGGCACGGTCCAAGCTAAATCATTTGCTAATCTTCCCTTGGAGATCACGCTATCATAATCAGCCCTTAGTAGAAACCCCTCTAGTGGGCTGAATATTCCATCTGCAATATTTTCAACATCATTAGCAAGATCTTCACTGACTGTAACAGAAAATAAGTCAGATGTGTTTTTTTCCGAGATTCTGTTAACTAGTTGTCCGCCATGCGGTCTTATTGAACTCATGTCTAGTGCTTGATGTGTAAGCCACACTCTTTATGTGTATCAGATTCCCACCACCATCTACCTGCACGTAAATCCTCACCTGGTTTGACTGGACGTGTACATGGTTCACATCCAATGCTTGGATAATTCTTGTCAAGAAGCTTGTTGTATGGTAATTCGTGATCTTTTATGTACGACATTACGTTTTCCCAACTCCAGTCTATTATGGGATTGATTTTGATTATTCCTCCATGAAGATGATCAATTTCCACCATTGATGATTTAGAACGGTTTTCGTTTTGATCACGTCGGAGGCCGGTGACCCACGCATCAAGAGTAGATAAAATTCTATTGAGTGGTCTCACTTTTCGTATTTCACAACAAAGCTTTCTGTTTTCAACGGATTCATAAAATAGGTTGATTCCTTTCTCACGAACCATTTCCTCGACAGCATCTCTATCTGGGAACAATACTTCAAATTTAATTTTGTATTTTTTTGAAATTGTATCCATCACATCATAAGTTTCTTGGTTTAGTCGGCCAGTGTCCAATGTAAAAAATCTAGCCTTTGGATTTATCTTTATAATCATATCAGTAACAACACTATCTTCTGCTCCAAAACTAGATGCTTTAGCGATTTTATCACCAAAAGTCTCATAAGCCCATTTTAATGCGTCAGTAGGAGTTTTGAGTTTTGCATTGACATTGTCAATTTCTTCTTGTGTGTACAATTATGATATATGGTCAAAAATTGTCTTATAATTATTTGTAGAATATTGAGAATTATAAGCCGGCATCATGCATGAAAAAAGTGAACGAACCAGCATTTGTAGTTGTTTTTCCATCAATTTTTGCCAGAAAAAAGATTGTTTTACTATTATCAAACATAAAGAAAATACTCAAAATACAAAATTTGCAGTTTGAAAATATTTTTGTTGATGATGATGTTATTGTAATTAAGGCAAACGACCCAGTTTTTGTATCACATGAGATTAACAGACTTTTTGGCATCGAGTATGTTTCAATAGCAAGACGAACAGAAAACAAGTTCAATGATGTAGTCTCGACAATTACAAAAATTCGCTCAAACATTTTACTTGTAGGAGAATTATTTTACATTAAGGTTGATGGATTTGCATTAGGATTTCTGCCAAAGGACATTGAAATAGCTGCTACTGGCACCCTTGTAGAGAAGGTTGTCGATATTGATTGTAAGCCTGGTACCGAATCAAAATACGATAAGATGATTCATTGTCATTTGACTAGAAATAACGCCTATGTCTCTATATTTTTGGAAAAAGGTCACGGTGGTATTCCATATGATTCACAGGGAGAAGAGATACTATGTTGTATTTTTGATGAATTTTCTGCGATTTCGTGCCTTGAAACAATCAAGCAGGGATTTCAAACGAGAGTTGCAGTTTGTTATTCCTCTGAATCAAACCTTATGGAGTTAGTTAAGATCATAAACAGAATTCTACCGAGATTGTTAAGTTCAGAAGTAATTTTAGATTTTTATCATATTCCAATTAAACATGATAATACTAAGTCAATACAACAAAAAATATTTGTTGTGAGTCGAGTATTGGTCGATCTTGCAAAAAAATACAAAATTCATAAAGTTAGTCTTGCTTTATCTCCACTAGTATTTCCTATG
Organism: Nitrosopumilales archaeon; assembly: GCA_900299125.1. Classification (GTDB taxonomy): domain Archaea; phylum Thermoproteota; class Nitrososphaeria; order Nitrososphaerales; family Nitrosopumilaceae; genus Nitrosotenuis. Next base: position 2,032 of record OMIR01000080.1, read on the forward strand.
TGGTTAATTGAAGAACACTCTCACATTGTAACAAAAGAAAAATTGCTGCCTTGGATTCCATTGGCCGGAATAGATAATTCCATATTTGAAACTGCAAGAGAGATTGGCCTAGCTAAATATTTACATAAAATTGAAAAATATGGCCAATACAAATTCACACAAGGTAAAGAAGACCTATCCAAATTGGTGAAAAAAACAATTAGCACACGTAAGACATTAAAACTTAAGATTGGTCCAAATAATATTCACGATATTTTGAATTTCATTAATCATTGAGGATTTATTGTAGAATTTTTGAGGACATATTGTGAAAAAAATAGGACAATTCATCTACTCGTGGGGAAATGGACATTATTCCAGAATGATGTCACTTAATGATGAACTTCCAAATTTCATTAAAGAATATGAGTCACACTTTGCTAGTAAAGATGAGATTTACCAAAAATTACTGAAAAGATTTCCAAGTAATTATGTTCATGAATCGCTGGCGCCTACACCTATAGATGGAAGATATGGTCCTGATGTGGTTAAGTCAATGCTCAATGTATTGTTGCCAATACAAGGCCAGCCTCCAATTGTGAAACAAGTGATAAGCTATCTAAGAAGGCAACGTCGATTATTTGATTCACAAAAATTTGATCTTGTGATTAATGATGGAGATATGGGTCCAAATGTTTTGGCTAAAAATAGAAATATTCCATCAATTTTCATAACTAACCAGTTCAAACCAAGACTTTGGAAATCTAGATTTTACTTTTATCCAGGGGTTTTATTCATTGCAAAACAAATTGCCAAAGCAACCAAAATTGTAGTTGCCGATACTCCTCCTCCATATACAATGTGTGAGTATAACCTAAATTTTCCGGATAGTCTTAAACATAAAGTAATTTACGCTGGTCATTTTGCATCGAATAAGAGTAAAAAAACTTTGAAGAAATCTGAACTTGAACAGCTTGTTGAGGGAGAAAGATTTGGCTATTGGATGAGAACTGGAAATAAATCAACCAACGATATTACTGGGAAAAAATATGAAATGGCTTTTTCTTATATTCAGAATGAAAAAAGAATCATATCGCATGCTAGGGCAGATCCTTCTATTGATAAGGTGAGGGGAAGGGATGGGAGAACATATTCCATATCGGAGGCTTTAGAGAAGAAAGTAGACTGGCTTCAGATAGATGTGGGATTTTTAACAGAGTCTGAAAAAGAAAATGTTCTAGATAATTGTCAGTATGCGGTGATTAATGGTTCACATACAGTTATGGGGGAGATAATAGGTGTTAGAGGAAAACCAATTGTCGGTATTCCTGTATATGATGAACAAACTAACCAGATTGAATGGGCTCAAGAACACAAATTAGGAATTATGGCAAATAATAGAAATCAATTAGTATCTGGTATTGCAAAAATTAAGGATAGTTACTCGTATTATGAAGAATCCATATCAGAGTATCAAAAGCACTTTATTGGGAATGGAGCTAGAACAACTGCCAAGATTGCTTTTGAGATGCTCAATCAAGATAAGAGATAATAGCTTTTTTAATGCAAAATAATAGTCTGGTACGCGGTATTTCGATGGGCGAAATGACCGAAAGGGATGATGATAATAATCCGCGTACCAGATTTTTGTTTACTAGTGGGAACGCTTTTATGGAAAATTTCTCAGGAAAATTCATTGGTTAATTGCCCAGAATGCGTAGCAAGAGAACGAAAGGCAGTGATTGAGCGAGAAACTGCAAGTGGAAATCAGGAGGGAGTCCAAAAACTCTTAGAAGAAATAGAGATTCCCATGAAGTTTGACCCAGTAACTAAACACTACATCTGCAAAAGATGTGGATTATATGCCACACGTGAACAAGTAGGCGATATTCGTGAAAGGGTGAATAGAAGAGATCCTACACGTGAAGATAAACATGATGACTACTTGGATTGGTGGCAAAAAAGTAAAAAAGATAAAATTTAGGAATTAAGATCTTGGTAAAAAAGAAGGACGAGCTTCCAGACTGGGTTATGGATGACATAAGAAATGCCAAGTTTGAAAAACCAGAATCACTCACCAGAACTGGTTACATTCTCGAAGTTTATGAAGGAGATAAAAAAATTGATGTGCAATTATACGAGTCGGTAGAAGATGGAAGACATATTGTGACGTTAGATTTGCCAAAGAACATCAAACCTTCTGATTGTAGAACGGGGGTTGTCTATGAATTTGAAATTAATATGTTGAAGGCATCTTTGGGGAAAAAAACAGTTGAATTTCTAAAAAAGGAAAAAGAGATAGAAATGTCTGCAATATACCAGTTTGATCTAAACAAGCTTATGTTGATGGATGTTACTACAGATGATTCTGATTCTCAAGAAGTCGAAGAATAACATTATTTTTCATATTTTCCAAATGCTGATCCTATAATTGGATTTATAACGAAGGGAATTGTATGTTTTAGCCAGACTCCAATTCTTACGATATTTGGAACTATGATTTCTAATCTATTTGATGTGGATGCTCTCAATATCGACTTGGCAACAGTTTTTGGATCTAATGATGTTGGAGAATATTTTGGCATCTTGCTAAAGGACTCATGATCAAAAAAATTAGTTCTGACCATTATTGGACTTACAACGGTTATTCCTATTCCTGTATTTTTTAACTCGTGCTTTAGACCTTCAGAAAATCCAAGCATCGCAAATTTCGATGCACAGTATGAAGCAATTCCTGGGAGACCAAATGATGCGGCAACGGATGCTACATTAACAATATGCCCAGAGTTGTGTTTATTCATAATTGGCAAAAAGTGTTTTGTACAATATACCATCCCAAGATAATTTGTCTGCATCTGAGATTCGATTTGCTCTATAGAGAGTTCAGATACATTTCCATATATTGCAAAACCAGCATTATTAACTAAAATATCGATTTTGCCAAATTTATCAAGTACTTTACTAGTCATCTGTTTAACCTGTTCCTTGTTTGATACATCACATGGACATACTAACACTTCGGTGTTGAATTTTACGAGTGATTTCTCCAGTTCTTCTAATTTTTCTTTACCTCTTGCGACTAATACTAATCGAGCACCGAGTTTTGCAAACTCGATTGCTGTTTCTTTTCCAATACCGCTTGATGCTCCAGTAATTACTACAATTTTGTTGTTAAATGTCATGTCTAGAGATCATATTTTAAAAATAAGTGGTTTTGCATTATTCTACGTTTTGATATTTTCGTAGAGCCATTTTCATAAGCAAAAACCATGTAATTGGAATTGGAAGTTGATAAGTTGCAATTCTCCAAGCAATTATTGCATTCCATTCCATACTAGCCTTTGGCAATTCTAACTTAAATTCATCTAGATGTGACAAATAAGCCCACGTTCCAAATTCAGCAAGACCGGAACCTCCAACTGTTACAGGCATATTGCCTATTGCATTTCCTGCCATTACTGCTAAAATTGAATCTATAGCACTAACGGTGTATTCAGTTCCAAACGAAATAAACATGAATGAAATTCCAAAGACAAGCCATGATGCAAGCGAGATTAGAAAAGATATCAGAAATGCTTTTTTTGCATGAGGTGCGTGAATATTTTGGCGAGTCATTGTGCAGATATCTGTCATCCAGACATTTGTTTTATCCAAATAATATTGTCCTTTTTCCTTACGTAGTCTTAAGACAAGATTAACAAAAATTTTCGGAACTTGGAAATCTTTTTTCGCAGTTAGAAAAAACAATCCCGCCCAGAGTCCTATTACAGGTATTGTAGTACAAAGAACAATTATTCCAATGATTATGTGTCCAGTGAGAAGTGCAATTGCTCCTGCAATCAATGATAGAATTCCAGCTGCCAAAACCTCCGTTACAATTTCAAAAATTCCTAGCCAAGATGCTTTTGATGTAGATACACCACGTTTGTTCATCCAATAAATTCTAACAACCTCTCCACCAACGAACATAGGCGTAGTCATTGTTACAAATTCAGAGCCAATTCTTACAAATAGTGTGCGCCAGAAAGATTCTATTTTACCATGAAAAACTCTGATAATGTAGTGGAATTTAATTCCCTGGAGGAATAATTTTGTCATCATTGCTAGAAAAGCTGCAAGAAAATTGATAATACCTACAGCAAAAACATCCTCTGGTTTTACATCAAAAGAAATCGCAATTATCAAAAAAGGAATAAGGCTAGCTGCGAATGCAACAATGCGCCATTTCATTTTAGCAATATTCTAACTGAATTAAATATAAGCCAACAACTCTAACACTTACAAATTGAAAGTAATTTTTATTGCTGGAACTGCAGGTTCTGGAAAATCATTGTTAACTTCCAAGATTCATGAATATTATACCAGAAATGGAGCTTTCACTGCAATTTTGAATTTAGATCCCGGTGTTATTTCTTTACCATATACTCCTGATATTGACATAAGAGATTCTGTTGATATCGTATCCATAATGAAACAATATGATCTTGGGCCCAATGGCGCATTGATGATGGCAAATGACTTGATTGCATCAAAACTAGATGAATTACAAGATGAAGCAGATAAGATTAATCCAGATTACCTAATAGTAGATACTCCTGGCCAAATTGAGTTATTTGCATATAGAACAAGCGGTCCATATTTTGTGAATAATTTTGTGGCAGACCAGAAGGCCGCGTTATTTTTGTATGATGGTGTTTTGGTTACAACTGCCGTTAATTTTGTATCAATGGCACTTCTGGCCACATCAATTAGATTACGAATGGGAATGCCTACAGTTAATGTACTCACAAAAACAGATTTGATTGCAGACAAAATTACAGAGATACTACGATGGACTACAAATCTTAAAACATTAGAAAATGCGATTTCATCAGAAGCTGATGGTGAGACATACGTTCTTGTGACAAATATTTTGCGTAGTCTCAATATGTCTGGATTTGCACAGGGATTAATTCCAGTATCTAATGCAACTGGTGAGGGGATGATTAATCTAGAGGGTTCACTAAGCAGAATTCTTAACCAAGGGGAAGAAATCGAAGATTGATGAACTCAATCACAGTAAAAGCACCCTCATCTACAGCCAATTTAGGTCCAGGATTTGATGTATTTGGATTAGCATTAGATGCGTTCTACGATACTGTAACACTAACTAAACAAAAGAGCGGAATTTCAATTGTTACTACGGATAACATTCCTGTGATTCCATCGAAAAATACTGCTGGGATTGTTGTTCAACATATGAAGAAAAAATTTAAAATTAAAAGTGGTGTCCAAATCAAAATCAAAAAAGGTGTCCCTCCGGGATTTGGTATGGGAAGCAGTGCTGCATCTGCAGCTGCTACAGCAATTGCTTTTGATAGATTATTTGGCCTAAAACTTGATGATAATACTCTGGTGGAATGCGCAGGTATGGGAGAACGTGCAAGTGCTGGTTCTATTCATTATGACAATGTCTCAGCATCCGTTTTAGGAGGATTTGTGATTGTCAGAACTAAACCGCTAGATGTCCTTAAAATTGTACCACCTTCAGATTTAAGATTGGTTGTAGCTGTTCCAAAGATAATCGTCCCTCAAAAAAAGACTAAAGTGTCAAGGAGTGTCATACCTAAGCAAATAGATCTTTCAGACTCTGTAATTAATTTATCAAATGCCGCAGCAATTGTGACGGGTTTTATTAAGAAAGATTCTGAGCTAATAGGTAGTTCCATAAAAGATATCATTGTAGAGCCTTCAAGAGCACATCTGATTCCAGGATTCAGTTCGGTTAAGAAAAATGCTTTAAAGGCAGGAGCGTTAGGTGTAACAATTTCAGGAGCTGGTCCTTCTGTCATTTCTTTTGCCACTACAAAATCAAACTTGACTAAAATAGCAAATGCCATGAAAAAGGGATTTCGAACTAAGAAAACAGATTGTATTGTTGTAATATGCAAATTCAGTAATGGTGCAAAAACGATCTGAATTGAAGAAAGCGGTTCTCATCATTAGCGGCGGATTAGATTCCTTGTGTCTTGGAGCATATCTTTCAAAAAAATACGATTTGTATGGAATTACATTTTCATATGGACAAAGAGCCTCTAATGAACTAAGAGCAGCAAAAAAAGTAGGAAGATTTCTCCATCTCAAAGAGCATAAGATTATTCCCCTTGATTTTATGAAGGGACTGTATCAAGACAGTAATGTTTTGACAAATTCTAAAGATTCTATTCCAGGAAAATTTGATTATTCTATTGTTGTTCCAATAAGAAATGCGATTTTTGTGACAATTGCAAGTGCATGGGCTTTTTCATTTGGGGCTTCTCTTGTTGCATATGGTGCACACAAAAATGATTTCAAATATCCAGATTGTCGACCAATCTTTGCTAAAAAATTAGAATCTGCGTTAAATCTGGGAGAAATTGACGGTATAAATCTAGGAATTAGAAAAAAGATCCAAGTTTGGTCTCCTTATTCAGCTGGCATAACAAAAAGTACTTTGATAAAAAGTGGATATGGAAAATTTGGTGATAAAATATTTCAGACGTGGAGCTGTTATCAAAATTTCATCAAACATTGTGGAAGATGTGAGTCATGTAATAACAGAAAAACAGCATTCGTTAAGGCAAAGATCAGAGATTTGACAGAGTATCTAACCATTTGAGAATTATAGAATATGCAGTATCAACTAGTTGTTCTACTGTTAAATTATTATTTGATAATGTTTCATCTGCCAATGCAATAGAAGCAGATATTCCAACACTAATTTCTCGATTATCTCGTTCATCAAAGCTTTGTCTATTATTAGGATCATCAGTTCTGTGTCTTGTCGAGAGAAAGGTATAACGAGTATCTGTTGATGCGTGAACAGCTAATAATTTTACAGTGGTGATGTTCTTTAGAACTTCTATTTCAGCATTAGAGCGTACTCCATCTATAACTACCACGTCGGAATCGGTATTTGTGATTTGATCTTTGATTAATTTAGCGACTGCACCGAGTCCATTCTTTTCTCTTAATTCCAGCATGAGTTTACCCAAGTTCTCTCCAGTTGGTTCGAGATTACGTTTTTTTGCCTCAGAACGTACTGCATCACCCATGTTAATGCAAACAAATCCTTTTTTTTGCAGGCCTGTAGCAATAGTAGATTTTCCTGCACCTGGCATGCCTGTTAGACAAACAATAATCTTTACCATGTTTGGTTTTTGATTCTGTCTAAGTATTGAATTTAACGCAAGCCATTAAAAAGACAGAGGAATTAATACAAAAATGCGAACGTTTGTTGCAGTGGAAATTACCGATAGCCGGGTTTTAGATTCTATTAAAAAAATACAATCAGAAATCAAAATCGGTGCGAGTCCTATTGAAATTAATAATTTGCATTTTACATTGATGTTTCTCGGTGAAATAACTGAAGAAATGGGGCAGAGGATTCAAAATCAATTAAGTACTATAGAGTTTTTTCCATTCGAGATTAGTTTCAAAGGATTAGGAGCTTTTCCAAAACCCAAATTCCCACGAGTGATATGGATTGGACTTGAGAAAGGTGGTGATGAACTAGTAGAACTAGCAAGAAATGTTGAGAATAAACTGGGTACGTTTGGATTTAGAACTGATAATCCATTCAAACCTCATGTAACTATATTTAGAATGAGAAATAGAATTGTGGATATTACAGAAATGATTTCAAAATATTCTAGCAAAAAATTTGGAAATCAAACGGTTAATTCTATAAAATTCAAGCAAAGCATTCTTACACCTAGAGGGCCAGTTTACAGTGATATAGGAGTAATTAGAGCAAAATGAATGAAATTCTAAAAAGAGTAAAAAAATATGTTATACCATCAGAAAAAATTCAAAAACAAAAAGACACTATAGTTGAACAAACAATCAATCTAGTCAAAAAGGAGACCATCAAATATTCTCAGATAACAGGAATTGAGGTTGTAGGTTCATATGCAAAAGGAACATGGCTACCGAAAAAAGCAGATATTGATATTTTCATCAAGTTTCGTACTGATACTACAGAAAAAGACTTTGTTACAAATGGAAAGAGTGTTGGATTTGCTGCTCTAAAACAATTCAAACCATATGTAAGATATGCAGAGCATCCATTTGTAGAAGCAGAGATTGGTGATACCAAAGTAAACGTAGTACCATGTTATGATGTGCAAGAGGGCGCATGGAAGAGCTCTGCCGACAGGTCTCCATTTCATACAAAATTCATGATAAAATCACTAACTGAGATAATGAAAAATGAGGTTAGATTACTCAAAGCATTTTTGAAAGCAAATGATATCTATGGTGCGGAAATTGCAAAGCAGGGATTTTCGGGATATGTAGCTGAGGTGTTGATTCTTAATTTTGGATCATTTGAGAATGTATTAAAAGAAATTTCTCAACTAAAATCCGGGCAAGTAATCGGAAAAACTTCAATACAATTGGATACAAAAATTATCATAATAGATCCAATCGATGAAAACCGAAATCTTGGTGCTGCAATATCTAAAGAAAACATTGGAAAATTCGTCTTGGCATCTAGAGCATTTTTGAGAAATCCATCGATTTCGTTTTTTGTTCCAAGAAAAAAGAAAGCTAGAATGAATACAAAGAATGTCTTAGTTTTATCATTTAAGTATAAAGCACGAAGTCCAGATATAATCTGGGGACAGATAAAAAGATCAGCTACATCGCTTGCAACTCAGATGAATCAGGCTGGGTTTTTTGTTTTAAAGCGTTCAGCTACAATATCTGATGATAATATTGCATCATTATTATTTTTGCTACAATCTACAAAGCTTGATTTATTGCAGACAAGGTTTGGTCCAGAATTTTTTGTTTCTGAACATGTGGAAAAATTCATAGCTGCAAATAAAAAGAAAAGCCTAACAATGTGGATCAATGATGATGGAAATGTTTGCTCACTTCAAGAGAGGAAAAACACTGATGCAAAAAAATTCCTTAAACTTCTAGTACAAAATAACATAGAAAAATCTGGAGTCCCTGTGGGATTAAAATCCGAAATCAGAAAATGTAAAATAACTACTGCAGGTGCAGTTAAAGGCAAATCCATTAAAGAGGCTGTGATTGAGCTTGTCTCAACAGATGAGTCGTTTTTTCCCAGTAAATGATTTAGTCAAAGAGCCATATTCTACAATTCTAGGTTATCCAAAGGCAACAAAAGCACAATTACACTCCAGAGTAAAGGAGTTAAAGTCAATTGGGATCGATGAGGTATCATTTGAAGGACCAATGATGCTTAACAAGATCTGTGTTTTAGGTAAAGGCTATGCAGGAATTGTTGTGATGGCGAAATCTGGAGGTAAAAAAGTAGCTCTTAAAATTCGAAGAACTGATTCTCCAAGAAAGGACATGTTTGGAGAAACCATGCTATTAGAAGCTGCAAATAAGGTAGGAGTAGGACCAAAGCTAGTATCAAGTAGTAAAAATTTTCTTGTGATGGAGTTTTTGGCTGGAAAAAAGATCTACGATTGGATTTCAGAAATTAAGGGTAAAGGAAGCACTACAAAGACAAAGGGTGTAATAAAGAAAGTATTATCTGATTGCTACAAGCTTGATGAGGTTGGATTAGACCATGGGGAATTAAGTAACATAACAAAACACGTGATTGTTGGTAAATCTATAACCATAATTGATTTTGAGAGTGCAAGTCTAGAGCGCAGAGTATCTAATGTAACTTCTGCATCACAAGCAATTTTGATTGGTTCTGGGCTTGCAAAAAAAGTAAAAAGGATTTATGACCTTCCGCCAAGACAAAAGATCATTTCCGTATTGCGAGAATATAAAGAAACTAGAACGAAACAAAGCTTTGATTCTGTATTAAAGGTTCTAAAGTTAATTTGAATAGATCAAAGAGACATCAGAATTTATTGATTCTATAAAGTTGATTGAAGGCATTACAAAAAATCTACCAGTCATAAAATCTAGGCTAATCAATTGTCAAAGAAAATTTTAAAGAGCAATATCAAGAAATTAAATAATTATTTTTCTGGCAATAAATTAAATCGGATAAAGAACAATTTTGTGAGCCTGATGTATGGCGATAAATTAAGTGGGGCCGGTGAGATTTGAACTCACGATCTCTAGCACCCCAGGCTAGCATCTTAACCAAGCTGGACTACGGCCCCCTAATGAGCAAGACGATATCTGAAATAATTAAATCCTAATGATTATACCATTAACTAGTGAAGATTTGTACGATTTGTAAGAAGATATCTGGTACTGAAGAGGATCATATTCATTGTCAGGAAAAATTAAGGATTGAAACTGAGGGTGAAGACTTCAAAAAGAACATTACAGAAAATCTAGATTTTATGAAGAATCCGGACAATGTAAACTCAGATCTCAAAGCATTGCTTGGTCATATTAGTAGAGATAAAATAAAGTAATCTCGATTCTTAAAATATCTTCAGATTATGGATTGTATTTTTTACTAAGAAATTTTATGTGAAATTTATCTTTCTTGAGTTGTTGGTCTGATCAGAATTTCATTTACGTTCATGTGAGATGGTGATTCTACAGCAAATAATATTGCATTTGCAATGTCTTCAGATTGAAGAGAAGTCATTTTCTTGGTGGCCTCGACAAAACCCTTTAGTGAATCGTCGGTTATTGTATCATTAAGTTCGGTTGCGACAACTCCGGGTTCAATTGATGTGACCCTAATGTTGTATCTAACACTAAATTCTTGTCTCAAACCTTCTGAGAAAGCTGCCACAGCATGTTTTGTTGCACAATAAACTGAACCAGCAGGAAAGACAATTCTTCCGGCAACCGATGAAATATTGACAATATGACCTGATTTTTTTGAAACCATGTGAGGAACAACTGCTCCAGCACAATAAAGTACTCCCTTTATGTTTACATCAACCATTTGATCCCATTCAGAGACCTTTAGATTTTTGAAAAAACTAAGAGGCATGAGACCGGCATTATTTACTAGAATATCTACTGTTCCCCATTTTCTTATTGTTTGATCTACAAATGTATCGCAGTCGGATTTTTTTGTAACATCCAGTTTTTGCATCATTACTTCGCCGCCAATTTTTTCTATTTCTGATTTAACCTGTTCCAGTCTGTCAATTCTTCTAGCACCTATTGCAACTTTTGCACCTGCTTTTGCCAGAGCTATGGCTGTTGCTTGTCCTATACCACTTGATGCACCAGTAATGATGGCAACTTTTCCCGTTAGCATGTTAAACATGATTGTGATGATTGTTTTATGTTTTTAGTTTATTAGAAGAATTGTGTTAGTAAATCTATGAACAAGGTAAACTGTACTTATTGTGGCAATGAAACAGATCTTCCGTTTGAATGTAATTATTGTCATGATGAGTTTTGTGCTGAACATAGACTTCCAGAAGAACACAGATGTGTAAAATTAAGATCTATTCGTGCTACAAAGTTCGGTGAAAAAAAGATAATCAGAGATAAAAAGGGATTCCTTTCTAGAATATTTGGTAAATAATATTACACATCCAAAAAATGCATCTGAATTAATGAAGCCGTTTAACTAATAACTAAATCTCTCTAGTAGAGTGATTTATTTGGTTTTATTTTAGAGAGTCTTGCCTGATATAACAATGCGATAGATAGTGCAAATAATACAAACGAAGTCAACCAGTGAGCAGTAATGAGAGTTAGGTACGCGATGGCAAAGCAGATTGATATTGTAGCTTGTGATGCAAGCTTAATCCAGTTTTTGAGCTTGGTAACACGAAATATCATTTCGATTACAAAGAGTGCTGCCACAGGATACACAGTCAACAAAATAAAGTCAATTACATCTACATCAGGAATATGCGACATTAGTCCACGCTTATTTTTACTGTGATATTTTTTGCTACGAGGGCCATAGCATTCTCGTTTGGTATTGTTGCAATTTCTTCTGCCTTGTAAGGACCGTATTTGCTCATGTCAGCTCCAACAAACTGGTCAAAGTCTTTTAGAAATCTAACAGATATTAGTTTGGTCTTATGTTTTTTAGATACAGATTCTAGTAGTTTAGTTCTACCGTTTAAAGTAGCAGAAAGGATCATTTCTTTTCTTTCTTTTTGATCTTGTACAGATTCGATGATGTATTTCTCCTCGTCTAGAAGATTACTAAGGTTCAATCCTCCATGACTGACTTTGTTTATTCGTATTTTAATTATTAGAGTCACAATTTGTGTTATCATCTCAACTAGTCTATTTTTGATCTTGCTTTCAATTCCATCATAGGTCTCGCTTTTTAGCTTACCTAGATATTCGGCTAAATATCTGTAGAATTGAGGTTCTAGCTCCTGTACAAGTTCATTTTCAATTTCTCTGACTAGAGTCGAATAAAGTAAATTTAGTTCGATTTTCTTAACTTCTGACATTTTGCCTTAGGATTCTAACTGATAATAGCATATTTAGGTTCATAACTTTTAATTCAGATTTAGTTAGTTTGACGTGAACAGGCTGTGTATAATTCGCTGGAGTCAAAAATTAAGCCTTAAATTCAAGACGTTTCCGATTGAAAACTAAGAGAAAAAACTTGCCATACAAAGTAACTCACGGTGAAGCAACCCAAATCAAATATTCTTCGGATGAGATTTTTGCAAAGATTAAACATGAAAATATCAGATTTATTGATTTACAATTTTCTAGTCTTGTAGGGAGATATCATCACACGACAATTTCAGCTGACACTTTCACACCCGATCAGATGAAAGACGGTTTACCGAAACTTGATGGTTCTTCTATTGTCGGATTTACAAGTGTTGATGATTCAGACCTTGTCCTAAAACCAGATCCAAATACATTTGCAATAATCCCATGGGTGACAGAAAAAAAGACTGCTAGAATGATTTGTGATGTCTATTGGGGAAGAGGTAGAGGTAGATTAGAGCGTGATCCGAGAGGAATTTCACAAAGAGCGGAAGAATATCTTAAAACTCAGGGTTTTGATTTTAGTTATTGGGGTCCTGAAGTAGAGTTCTTTGTATTTGATAAGGTTCAATGGGATGTCTTGACACCGTATAAGGGTCAATCATATTCCATTGAATCAAGAGAAGCGCCATGGAACCAAGAAGGTACTGGATACCCAATGGGATTACAAGAAGGATACTATCCGAGTACACCATCAGATACTCTGACAGAATTTAGGAATGAGTGTGTCGATGTTCTAAATGAGAATTTTGGTATTCTTTGCGATAATCATCACCACGAGGTAGCAACTGCTGGTCAGTGTGAAATTGATATCAAATATGATTATATGACAAATGCCGCTGATGCTACACAAACTTACAAGTTCGCAATAAGAAACATCGCACAAAAATTCGGTAAGGTGGCTACTA
>OMIR01000081.1 GCA_900299125.1 Nitrosopumilales archaeon
AGTATAATCATCCTCGTAAAAGAATCAGACGCATGTTTTTCTGGAAATTTAGTTTTAGAGTAATATTCACCGGTATGAAATTTTGAGATATATTCATAATCAATCATATCCATGCATTCCATGTCATAGATTGATTTTTTTTCAAGACTCTCGAATGGCAGTATCGAGTATTTATTGCCATTTTCATCAACAATTTTACCATCACTTGTAATCCCATTACGATCAACGTATTTCCCAGTATCCTTATGATTTCCATTTCCATCCCAATCACTTTCATCAATCATAATCTATTAGTTAGTTCATAATTTCATAAGGAATAAAGTTTTAGATAATACTAATTTTTTGATATTTTATAATTTACAATAATTTTTGCAAAATATAATAAATCATATTTCAAGCCTCGGCGTTTATTCCATCATATTCTTCCTCAGTAAGATAAAATTTCCATGCCATTCCTTGGTCTGCGGATTTTATTTCCTCGGGTACAAAGCACAAGTATTGCTTTTGGGTCGATGGATCCACATAACGAAGCATTTTGAATTTCTTTTTAGGAATTATTCCCTTGATTTCATATAACATGTTTCCTCTCTTGGAAGAATCTACGAGTTTTGCAGTCCAAGTTGTCAAAAAATCATCATATTCTTTTGGCTCCAATCTAGATACTTCGGAGCGAAAATTATTCAAATCTACAAATTGGACATCGGTTAATTCGTGTGCACGTCCATTGATTGTAACCAGATGTCTTTGCATACTGCGCCTCCTTAATCTAATTCTTCTATTTGTCCACTGAGAATCTCGAGACTGTGAACGAATAGTTTGCCTGGAGTGATTTTTGATTATTCTTTTAGTTAACCAGATAGAAAAAATCACTCCAATTATTGAGAGTGTAATCTGCCAGTAAATTATAGCCAAAATTATTACAACTATGAATAAAAATGCTAAGATTAGTCCCACTAGGTATGAAACCAACTAATCTTCTACCTGGCTATTTACCGTTCTTCTAGTTGCTGAATCTGACCAAGTGTTTTGAACTCTTTCTACTTGTGCCAATGGATTGTGTTGTCTTTCGTGTACAACCACGTATTTTCCTACAGGGATTGTTATCTGATGATGTTCTTGATGAGTTAGTGTAGTTTCTTCCATAATTTCAAGAAACCTGTTTTGAGATAGGTGATCATTTTCCTGAAAGATCTGAAAACTTCCAATTAGTTTGTGATGATGGCCTGTTTGTTCCCCCTCTGCCAAGATCTTTGTATTAATTGGGATGACACTTTTTGGGATAGATTCCACTTCTCTTATCAGAATGTCACCGTGACGAAATATTCTTTTTTTGTTATTTCTATCAAAGTCCATGAGTGATGTTTGCCAATTTAGATTAAAAGAATCTGCGTCATACTATCAATACCTTAGATACTATCAATTATTTTACAATAAAGGTCAGAATCAACACACTTTAGTTGATTAAACTGTCATCCATATCTTTTCAAACAAGCATTGTTAAAAAAATCCGAAAGGGCGTATGAAGTTCCTACTCATTTGATCCCCCCATACATAGTCATGCCCTTTTTGACCACTTCATGAAGAAGGTATCTTTTCACAGAATCAATTATTCCCATTTAGGGTATTTGGAAGGTAATTCCGATAAATTTGCCTCAAAAACGGTCATTTTTTCAAATATCGGTTTTGCTTCTTCGCGTAGCATACCCCATGATTTTGGAATTTTTTCCTTGTCGTTAAAATCAATCTGCAGGGAATTTCCAACTTGTGTTACTACTTCCTGGAATTTTGTACATTCTTTGAAAGAGTGCGGAGAGAATGCAATAAACGCATCAATTATTGAATTCTCATAGTTATCTGGATCCGGAATTATTGAATCCAGTTTCCAAATTGGGTTTGACTGCTTTCCAGTTCTAATGCTCACAGGTTTTAACCATTCCCGATCAGAAGTACCTACACCAATCACCAAATCAATTGGATTAATTCCGTCTACGCCCATGTACCCCCCTTTACCTCCAAGAAGATAGAATTTTACATATCCGGCCACTAATATTCACCTCCTTTGGAACTGTTTTTTCGTTCTTCAATCTTACATGCCTTCTGAAAACACTTTATTGCCCTTTTGTGTTCGCCATTTGCAACGAGTGCCTCTCCCATTTTATTCCAAACAAATTTGTTTTTCGGATCATTTCTCAAAATTTCTCCATATTCACTTATAGATTCATCATATTCTTGTAGTTCATAGTTTGAATCAGCCTTTACCACTTTGGCCGCAACACAGTCAAGAGATTTCTCGGCCGCATTTTTTGCCTTGGCAAAGTACCACAGTGCTCTATCGTTCTTTCCAATAATTGCATAAGACTTGCCAAGAAGATAATACGATTCATAGTCAGTATCGTCAATTTCAACTGCAAATCTAAGATCATCGATAGCCTTTTCATGATTTCCGAGTCTATTGTAGATCTGCCCACGACTTTTATGTGGTGAGCCCCAGTTTGGATACAAATCGATTAGTTTATCATAGCACTCTACGGCTTTTTCAAACTCGTTCATATTCCAATAAAGTCTTCCCAGGTTCTCCAATATCGAATCTATTTCGTTGTCAATTTCCGATAGTACATCATAAGTTTTCTTGGGAAGGATCATAGTTTTCATTGGATCATCCTTTTTGTTCTCATTTTGACACTCCCATTCGGATTTGGTCAGCTCTCTACGATATCTTTGCAATCCAATCTTGTAAGCCTCTAATGCCTTTTGATTGCAGAATTTTTCCATTTTTTCATCACCTTTTCTTGAATAAATACTTCCAAGGAAATGCCATGCAGGACCATGTAGTGGATCAAGTCTTACAGCTTTTTTGAAGAATTGAATTTGTTTTGTGCTACTTTCGAATTTGTAACCGAGGTTATACCAATCTTTTGCACGGAATTGATTAATGTCGTATTTTTTCAATTTTTTTTACCTCTTTTTTTAGAAAAATTTTGGGATTTTTTGGCGATTGGGATTGTTTCGCTAAAACAATCAGTGCACATATGAAGTAGTTCATTCTTTCTTTCCTCCTCTACATGAGAGAGGAATTTTTTGCATTGCTCACACTGGCTCCATTCCGGAACTGTTTCAACAATTTGTTGTCTGAGATAATTCACTTGACCCCAGTCGATTATTTTTCCTGGGACTTGTTTGCTGCAACACGAGCAGCTGACTATTCCTGGTTTTTCAGTCTGCTCTGAGTTGTATTTTGAAACAGTTCTACAGAATTTGGCAGTGTTGGTTCTTTGCCAATACTCTTCACATGCTTCACCAATGGCACTCAATCTTATCTTATGAAGTTGTGACATACTCTATTTACACCGTTTTTTGTAATAAGACGTTGTGTAATAGTATGCATACTTTGGATACTATATTGCCAATTTTTTGATGTTTTTTGTGAATTTAATTAAAACGCAATCATTCATTGATTATGACTCGTCAACATAAAAAATTGAATTCGAATCACAATCAGTGTGTTCTCTTATCATACTATCAGAGTATTCATCTCCGGCACTACAGTGTAAATCATAATCATAATCAGGTTCATAGCATTCGCATACATTTTCCTCATAATCGTTATCAGTATCATTGCAACCATCTACATTTTTTTCAACATCAGATTCCTTTAGTAATGGAATATAGCCACCGTCAGGATTAAAGGACCAGGACACCTCTTCAACATCATCATATTCCTCCAATGAAGGATCATAATCTTCGTGAGTCATATAGGCATCCATTTTTTCTTATTACCTAAGTCAGATTTAAACTTGGAATTTGATTTATCAGTATTCATTGGTCTGATACCAGTTTACCGCAATTACTGCAATATCCATCATATTTTGCAATTAATTTTCTCCAATAATTTTTGGATTTAATTTTGAATTTCATATCCCTATTCCATTCTCCACTTTGATATCCAAGGTACAAAACTGTCCGTCTGTGCAAATATTCTGTGGAATCTTGTAAGGTCGGGCATATCTGGCGAAATGTAAAGTGGTTGCCACTCGTAAGCTTTGAGCATTGCAAATTCAGTAGCCTCCTTGTGTGTAGACATCGGGTTCTTCCACCTGTAATACCTATACAAAAAGTCGACCCTGTGTTCAGGTGTCATTACTTCTTGCCAATAAGTATGCGGTCCCAATGTTTCGATGGCCATAACCCAGTTGTAGTTTTTCATCTTCTATACCTCGAATACTGGTAATGATCAAAATTTGCAAATCCTCCGTACTTTGCAATATAGTCAACTAATGAATCTCGATTATCATTTTCATCTATAATTATTATGTATGGACTGTCTCTTATACACATCTCCGAGCCCACGAG
>OMIR01000082.1 GCA_900299125.1 Nitrosopumilales archaeon
ATCTTTGTGTCTCTAATTACTTTTTTGTAGAAACAGGCCTAGCATCGTTCTGCCCTTTTCTGTTATAGAATAATTCACTGAATCTCCAGTTGATTCTCTTTTTATGAAATTGTAATCTAGGCAGAAATGTAAATAGTTCAGAAACGATCTTTTCATCCTAATCTTTGATGATTCGTAGAGTTCAGAAAATGCAAGAGGACTGCAACTTAATTGATATAGTAATTTTATCACAGTCAGAGTACTGAAATCACGCGCACGGGCTTTTACTGCATCCATGACTTGCTCGTCTCGAGATATAATGAAATCTCCTAACTGATCTGCTACTTCAAGAGGTATGTATGTTAAACGTGCTTTCATGTACTGTATGGTACCGTACTTTACCTTAATTAAGGTTAGTTTGTGTTTTTTTTGATTTATGGTAAATTTTTTTGAGCTAGGTATTTCTAAAAAATCATGAACTAATTGTGTTATTGAGCCATAATGATTTGATTTGTTTCTCTCTGAGCACGTTTTTTACGAATCAAATTAGCCAACTGAATTGCTTGTATTTCATCTAGGGTTTCACACATGAGATAGATTCTGATGATGTGATAATTAATCTTCTCTTAGATTGTTGTAAAAGATATTCCGTCGCATTTTATTGTGGGGCATGTTACTGGCAATCCGGCCCATGGTAAAACTACTTTGGAATCATTACCAATTGCAGAAATATTTTCCAGCATTTTTAGTAAATTATGAATGATTCGAATTGATTTGATTGGGATTATCTCTCCGTTTTTAATTTGAAAAATTCCACTTCTGGCAGTGCATGAAAAGTCTCCTCTGAGAGGATTAACGGGGTAAGTATACCATAATCTGCCAACTAAAATTCCATCATCCGTATCTTTTACTATCTCTTCATGAGTTTGATTGCCTGAAACTATGGTTAGATTGTGTGGTGCTGATACTGGGATTGGATCTGTGGAACGACCCAATGGAACTCCAACCCTGCAAGCGTTTCCTGAAGTCAAGGTGTTTTCTTTTTGTGCAATATATGAATCAGAATACGTTCCATCAAAAATCCCATCTCGAATGAAATATCTTCGGTCTGCTGATACTCCCTCATCATCAAATGATTTTGCACCTAGACTGTTTGGAACGAGTGGATCATCAATTAGATTAAAAGATTCAGTAGCGATCTTTGAGCCAATTTTTGCAAAACAACTCCTTCCCTCTGAAAATGTTTTGAGATGAAAATTTGGACCTAGAACAAAATATAGTAATTCTCCAACAGCATGCGGCTCGAAGATTATGCTAGTTATCTTGGATGTGGCAGTATCTGGATTAATTGATTTAATACACATTTCTTTGGCTTCACGTCCTACTTTTTGAGCATCAAACAAATCAAGAGTTCTAGAATTTAATTGACCTAACCCTGAGACGGAACTTGTAATTTCAGAATCAGCATTAATTAATCCGGAAACATAGCTTGATTTTTCTGATTTGTGAAGACCTGATGTATTTGCCACCTCAAATTCGTCACAAGTTATGTTCAGCGATCCTGACACACGAGTGATTTTTTTATCCAGCGTTGCATCTATCATGGATTGAGCAAGCTCAGAAGCCTTGTTTGGGTCGATTTTCCAAATTTTGTAATCGTTTGTTTTTTCTACTGATTTGACTTTAGTTTCACTTGGAAATGTCTTCCAAAATTCTCTACGACTAAGTTTGCTAATGCCGTGAATTGCTTCCTCTACTATTTTCTTTGAATCTAGAATATTTGATTGGGCAGAAGATATCCGACTGTCTTTGATTAGTCGAATTCCAATGGATTTGTCATAGTTTTCTTTTATTTCTGAAATTTCAGAATCTGTAATTCTCACAGTAATCGTCTTTTTAGCACAAAAAACTGATTCGCACTGATCTGCTCCTTTATGCAAAGCATAAGAGATCACATCGTTGCAAATTGACAACTATTTTGTCCTGGGATTTTTGTATCTGTACTTGTCTATCTTTACTAACTCAAAGTATGAGCCAAATTGAGATGCATCAACTTGATCCAAGTTTTCTACTGTTGGTTCAGATTCGTATATTTTGAGAATATCATACGATGTAGATCTTTGCGCTGGAATTCTTCCAATCTCACGAATGAGTCTGCGCATTTCTTTTGGTCTGAGTAGCTGACCATGAGTTGCACCTGCTGAAGTCGATATTGATTCATTGATTAAGGTACCTCCAAAGTCGTTTGCTCCCCAGAGAAGCAATACCTGTGCCATCTTGGGACCTTCCTTTACCCAAGACATTTGAATATTGTTGATTTGATTGTTTAACATGATTCTAGATATTGCATGCGTTAACAAAACGTCATTAGCTGATGCACCGCGACTTATTCCTTCATGTAATTGATGTTTGTACATTGGAGCCTCAGTATGAATAAAGTTTAGTGGCACAAATTCCGTAAAACCGCCTGTTTCTTTTTGAATGTCTCTAATTTTTGCAACGTGTCTAACTCTGTCTTCAGGTGTTTCAATATGTCCGAACATGATCGTGGAAGTTGACTGAATTCCAAGTCTATGTGCAGTCTTTATAACTTCTATCCAATCATTAACGCTGATTCTTCCAGGTGAGATTTTATCTCTCAAGTCTTGATCTAAAATCTCTGCAGCGGTTCCGGGTAAAGTGTTAACACCTGCATCCTTTAGTCGCATCAAGTATTCTTTAATCGATAAATTAGAGCGCGTTGCACCATATAGAACTTCTTCAGGTGAAAATCCATGTATGTGCATATTAGGAATTTCTGATTTGATTGCTTTGCAAATATTCTCATATGTGTTAGAATCCATGTCTGGCGGGAGTCCAGCTTGAATGCAAACTTCTGTTGCTCCTAGACTGTGGGCTTCTTTTGCACGACGGACTATTTCATCAGTTGGTAAAAAATATCCTTCTTCCTCACGAAAATCTCTACTAAATGCACAAAATCCACATTGTTTTATGCAAACATTTGTGAAGTTGATGTTTCTATTCACAACAAAAGTTACAATATCGCCTACTCTTCTCCTTCGAAGCTCATCTGCAACCATACCTACAAGGTGAAAGTCAAGACCATGAGCGCCATACAGTTTTAGTGCTTCTGATACAGTGATTTCCTTTTCAGATAATGCATGATCTAGAACTTCGGCAACCAGAGGATCTACATGCTTTAGTAGTGAGTCTATGTTCATCTCCAATAATTCTCCTTGACAAGGCCGTCTTTATTCATTATAGGTGTCATTTTTTGATAAAGTTCAGAAGGAATCATATCAATCATTTCAGGATAGACTGGAAATCTTGCCTTTAGCTCAAACCCTGAATCTCTAGTTTGTTTTTCTATGAAATCAATCTGAGGCCACTTGAATTCTGGATTGACATAGTCTGCCGTCAGTGGTGATATTCCCCCCCAATCATTAATTCCGGCATCCAAGAAATATTGATAGGAATTAGGTGACAAATTAGGAGGTATCTGGATATTCATTTGTGGCATGATTATTCTTGCTAGGGCAACCATGGTTTTGAAGTATGCTTCCTCAGCAGAGGCCGTATTTCTCATTAGGGTATCATCTTTTGGCTGAAAGTTTTGTAAAATAATTTCTTGTATGTGGCCATATTTGTCATGAATTTCTTTAATGGCATAAAGTGACTCAATTAATTCGTATGGTGTTTCACCTATTCCCACCAAAACTCCAGTAGTCGTAGGCATTGAGAGCTCACCAGCATTTTGCAATACTTTTAATCTTTCTTTTGGATTCTTACTGGGAGCTAAACTATGTGGCATATTTTTTTCACCCAGTCTTTCACTAGAATTCTCTAGCATTATTCCGATACTGACATTTGTTTTTCTTAACGAGCTTATTTCTGATTTTGTTAGATTGCCTCCATTTGTATGTGGAAAAAGACCTGCTTCTAGAGCAATCTCGGATGCATGAACCAAGTACTCTGCAGTGCTTACAAATCCATTTTCTTTGAGCCATTGCTTTGCGATGTTGTATTTCTCTTCAGGTCTCTCACCTGTGACAAATAGTGCCTCCGTACAATGATATTTTTTTGCAAGTTCTGCTAATTCACGAATATTTTTTTTGTTCATTAGGGAGAGTTTTTGATCCCCTGGTTCGGATTTGTAAGTGCAGTAACCACAAAAATCTCTGCATAAATTTATCAAATTAAAAAATGCTTTTTTTGAAAAAGTAATTGTATTTGATTTGAAATTATCACGTATTATGCTTGATGCTCGGTATAATTCGCTAGGATTGTTTTTAGCTGATTCAAAAATTTCATAGATTTGTTTTTTTGAAATCTCTTTACCATCTAAAACATGATTTAATGGCTCACATGCCATCACCAGATCACTCAACAAGAATAGTCGCTAGTTGCGGTATTTATCTTTGAGTGGAGTTTGATGAGCTAGTACCGTTAAGTGTTAGTATGGATGATTGTCTCTCGTTTAGTTTTATGACAATATCTGTGACTTTACCATCACGTAAAATTTGTAAAACCATATCGTCACCCACTTTTTTCTCTCTTTGTAAATGAATCAAAATATCATCAATTTTTCTAACTATTTTGGAATCTACTCCTAAAATTATGTCTCCACCAATTTGATATCTGATTCCGTCGACTTCTTTTGTTTCATTAAATCCATGTAGGCCTGCTTTTTTTGCTGGACTATCATCTAAAACATTTATCACTAAAAAGCCTCTTGCATCTTTTAGATTCAATACATCTGCCAAATCTGGATCAATATCTCGTCCAGAAATTCCGACCCAAGGGTGATGATATGTTTTATTTTGAATCAATACTGGAATGATTTTTTGGACAGTTTTTGATGGGATGGCAAATCCAACTCCTGCAAAGTCGCCTGTTTCAGACTGAATTGCGGTATTGATTCCAACTACTTCGCCTTTCATGTTGAGAAGTGGGCCTCCAGAATTACCGGGATTTATTGCGGCATCAGTTTGTATGATATCTGGTATCTGAAATCCTCTGTCTTGAGATGGTAGTAGTCTACCAATTTGACTAATAATTCCTGAACTCATAGAACCTGATAATCCGAACGGGTTTCCTATAGCTGCGATTGGTTCTCCCACTTGAAGCATAGATGAATCACCAATGGATAAAGGTGATAATACTTCTGAACTAGCGTTTACTTTGACTACTGCTAAATCTGTGAAAAGATCCTTTCCGATTATTTTGGCCTTGTATGATCTTCCATCTAAAAACGTAACCGTGATTTTTTCGGCGTTTTCTACTACATGATCATTAGTAATGATGTGCCCTTTGTCATCGTAGACAAAACCTGAACCAATTCCGCCAATACCTCTAGTGTCATTAGCAGGCCTCTTGACGTTAATTCTTACTACTCCAGATTCGCTTTTTTCAAATATTTCAATTAATGAGAGTTCTCCATTATTTTGCGTAATTACTTCATTTTTTTCATTATCGGAAATTTTTTCAGTAGATGGTATCTGAATAGGGGAATTTAGAAAGATACTGTATGATAACATCACGATCAAAGCTGATAGTAATACTCCCAAAATTATGGTGGACTTGTTCAATGAATCGATCTATTTTGGTATGCCTATAATCCTTGCCTACACATTGATAAAATCAGGATTTTGATTTTTCATGGAATATGTTCTGCCTCTCCATGATACTGATGAACTGGTCTTGGCCTGTATTATCCCTGCCAAAAATCCACAGACTACTACAAGACTACCGACTGGCGCAAAAACGCTGTATTTGATTTTAATTTTTAATACCTTTGCTTCAACTAAGCAAGCTGAAAAAAGTAATCCAGATGAAATCATGGAAGTGATTAGTAATGCAAAAAATGAATTTGAACTAGCAGCAAAAGGAATTGAATAGATCAAAAACACATACGGCATAAATAGTAGAAATAAAACTGCAAAGAAAATACCAATGGCGACTTTAGCATCCTGCAAAAACAAAGGAACCATTAGCCGCTTTAATGCATTCCATAGCGTAATTCCATCTCTAGCCCACACTGCCTCGATTAGATGATCGCCTCTGACCATCTTCATCTTAAATCCTGACTCTTTGACTTTCTTCCCCAATGCTCCATCTTCTATTATTTCGTGTTTAACTCCCTCATGAGTCCCAACGGATTCGTAGGTTTTTTTCCTAATTATGAAAAAACTACCAAAAAAATATCCTGTTTTCTTTGTAGGATCATTTACACGAATCGCAGAAAATCTTGTATGTAAAAATGTTGAAATTACCGGCAGTGTACTTTTAGTCCACCTATCTAAACAATTCATTTTTGGAATTGCTGTCAATGCATCTAGTTGAGATGATTCCAAATGTCCCACAGCAAGTGATATTACTTTATTCTCAAATTTAGTGTCTGCATCAGTAAATAGAAATAATTGACCAGTTGCTCTCTTGTAGCCCTCAATACACGCCCAATTTTTGCCCATCCAACCATCTGGTTTGGGTCCAGCAGTAACATGAATTATTCTCGGGTCTTTTTTTGCATACTCTGAAATTATTTTTCCAGTCTGGTCTTCAGAAGAATCGTCAATTACTACTATTTCAAAATTTGTATAGTCTTGTGCTAATAATGAATCAAGACATTTTGCAATGAATTTTTCTTCATTTCTTGCTGGTAGAATTATTGAAACTTTTGGGTTATTGTGTAATCTTACATTAAATTCATCCATCATTGGAGTTAATCGAAACGAGTCTGCCATTGATTTTATTAGTGATATCCAGGCCCCACAGATAGCAACTAGAATTACTACAAAAGAGTAATTCAATAAATCTAAGATCATACTTGTTTCTCTATTTCTTGCTTTATTGATTCTAGAGCCTGCTCTGTTCCATTTTTGATATGTTTTTTGACCATGCCTGTAAACATGCCCAGCATACCTGTCATTTTTATGTCCCAGATTGTTTCCAGTTTTGTCTTTTCGCCCTCTGGTATTAGTTGCATGGTTTTCGTGCCGTTAACTATTCCTTCTGTGAATGTTACAAGAATTCTCTGTTTTGGTTGCATCGTTATGGTTTGCATACATTTAGAATCTCTAAATGCAATAATTATCTCGCGTTTTATTGTGTTGCCTTCTTTAGATGTGGTTCGAACTGATTTCGTACCCTTCCAGAATTTTGGTTCATTATCAAGATCTGCAACTAATTCCCAAACTTTGTCAACAGAGGAATTAATTGTGATTGCTGCCTCTATGACTGTCATGGGATGTTTTATTCATCCGTAAATATTAGTCTTGATTTGCGGAATTAAATCTAAAACTAGCAGTGTTTGAATTACCTGAATATTCTAATGTGACAGTATAGATGCCGTTTTGATCCCATCCTTGGCCACCTGCAATTACAAGGGTGGAAAACATCCCGTCGGATTTGACAATTACTGTCTCTGCCCAAATTTGTTCTCCAGAAGGATTTGAAATAGA
This sequence comes from Nitrosopumilales archaeon, assembly GCA_900299125.1. Lineage (GTDB taxonomy): Archaea > Thermoproteota > Nitrososphaeria > Nitrososphaerales > Nitrosopumilaceae > Nitrosotenuis. The sequence continues at coordinate 7,440 of OMIR01000082.1, forward strand.
TATTTTCACATTAGATGTTGGATTTGTTGTTTTACCAAAAATTGAAATTATATCGCCTTTTGAATAAGATGAGGAATCTAATTCTAAATCTTTGGGAGTTGCGTTTGTATTAATTGTAAAATCAAAATTCATTGCGATGAAGAATACTCCTAAAACTCCTAATGCTGTTAGACTTGAGGCAACTGCAATATTTCGAATCTTTCTCTTACTTGTTGTCTTGAACATGGATCCCTGAGATTTGGGGATTGGTTTTGCTTCGATTATTCTAGGTGGATTTGTTGGTAATGCAACTGAAGGAGTAGAGACAACGTGTTGAATTTTGGGCTTGTCATTTGTTGGTACATCTGTGGCATGGATATAGCGCATAAGCAAGCCCTCGACATATTTTCTATCGTCTATTGATACTATTTTTGTTCGAATAAATTCTTCTTTAATCTTAGCTAAACGGTTAGAATCGCCATGGCCCTGCTTGATAAGCAAGTCAATGTCATCTGTAAAGAACTTAGCCATACTCTTTTTCCAAATCCTTTTCAGATAAATTAGTTGTGTGGTAATATTGCCAATCTGCCAAATATTGTTTAACAAAATCATTACGATGCGTCGAAATTCATTTTAAGCACTAGTAAATTTCATCATTTATGACCATAACCTACGATGATTTTTCCAAGCTTGATATTAGAGTGGCTAAAATCATTTCTGCTGAAAAAATACCTGGTAAGACCAAGATAATTAAAGGAGTAATAGATCTTGGTGGAGAAACTAGAAGTTTGATAATTGGCGGTGCACAATTTTTCACTCCGGAAGAAATGGTAGGAAAAACAGTAATTGCAATAACAAATCTGGAACCAAAAACTGTAGGTGGAGTAGATTCTAATGCCATGCTTTTGGCAGCTGACCTTGATGATAAACCCTATTGGCTTAGTGTTGATGAATCAGTACCATTGGGAACGAAAATAAAATGAAAGATCTAGTCGTAGATCATTAGACTCTTTTCTTCAAGTAGTGAATGTAGGTTGTTGACTGAGCGGTACACATCTGGTTCCTTTTTAGCTCCAGTACAAACTAACTTTCCTGACGAAAATAGCAGAATTACTGTTTTGGGGTCTAACATTCGATGGATGAGACCTGGAAATTGTTCTGGCTCATACATACTTCGTGGTAGAGTTCTAGCTGCTTGTTCTAGGTGAATCTTTCCACCAAGATTGATTGAAGCAACGATGTTTTGTATGTCAACTACTGCGTCCTTTTTTACCTTTATTCCTCCTTTTCTGAGCTTTTGAACAACTGATTTCACTGCACTTCTAGCCATTTCTTCAGATTTTGCACCAGTGCAGACCATCTTACCTGATGTGAAAATCAGAGTGGCAGTTTTTGGACTCTTTAGTCTAAAGACAAGTCCTGGAAACTGATCAGGATGATATTCTACATCTGGAAAATTACGAGTAATCTCGTTTAGATCCATTTTCTGATCTACTGAAGCTGAAGCAACAACATTTTCAATACTTACTATTGGTTTTGTTTGTGGCATACGTTAGCACTTGACTTATCTAGGCTATATAAAGAGCACTTTCTATTTCTTAACCCGACAGCCAATTTCTTTGAAATTCTGACCGTAATTTTGATCTAATAGACAAATCCATTAATTTGGCAATTCAGGATTCAGTATGATTGGATTTCACAGAAATTTTTTCATTAGATAACCTGTTTGGAAATAACAATGATTCATCAAATCCAATAATGTGGCTTATCTGGATTGTTCCTATTGTAATCTTTGTTTTTTACGGCCAGAGAATTCAACTAATGGTAACTTCTAGTGAAATCAATAAGGGAATAGAAAAACTGAATCAATACAAGGAATATACAAGAAAGGAACTACTTGGCTATTTACAAAATAAATCCTCAGGTGAAATCACAAAAAGGATCGACTCCTATCTGGAGTACTTTACAATAATGCCAGTTGACTTGGATCCTAGTGGGATAATGCCAAAAATAAAACACCTTCTTCGTTCTCGTGAGGAATATACAAGATCTCAGGTTCTTAAACTAGGAAAAAATCTCACACCGTTAGAGGCTAGCAAAATCCAAAACTTATTGGAAGTTGTAACGACATTGAATCTATTACACAAAATAGTACGACACTTGTTTCTTACCGCCAAAAAGCAAAATAACTTTCCACTTATCTTGCCATTACAAATGATGCTTCCTTTTGTTATGGAGCAAGCAGAGGCACTTCGAGCTGCGGTTTCAGCCTTAAAAGCAGGACAACCACTAGGTGATGGAATAGGTCCAATGGTTGTAGGTAAAATGATGTTATCATTAGAAAAAAAACCAATTGGATTGGAAACAGTTTATGCCGAATCAGTAGATGAAGAAAGAAAGTTAATCCTGCTAAAGGCAGAAGGTCCAAGTGCTACTGTTGGCAGACCAGGCGATGCAGTAGAATTACTAGTTGCACAAAAAAAACCAGACCTGATAATAATGATTGATGCCGGAGTAAAAATGGAAGGGGAAAAATCTGGAACTATGGCACAGGGATTTGGAGCTGCCATCGGTGGAATTGGGACAGATAGATTTCAAATAGAAGAAATTGCAACACAGAACAAAATTTCAATTTATTCTATTGTAATTAAACAAACGATCAAAGAAGCAATTACTCTAATGACAAAAGAAATCGCAGACAAGGCAGATGAAGTTGAATCACAAATTCATAATATGATAAAAGAGAATACTAAACCTGGGCAGACTGTATTACTCATAGGAGTTGGTAATACTCTTGGAGTTCCACAATGAAATTCTCAAAAAAGGAAAAACCGATAGTTGCTTTCACTGTTGAACAATGCCCAAATTGTAAAAAGGAAAAAAAGAGAAATTTTCAGGAAGGGGACTGTCTTTTCCTAAAGATGGGCAGTTGTGATGTTTGTAAAATTGCGACGAACATATCGCGTATTTTTGGCGAGCCTACAAAGTAGTAATTATTGCACCAGTTGGCGTAGGAATGAAAGTATGCTCTGCTTGGGCCACCCTTTGACCGTTAGCCTCATTGAGAACTGGATAAGCCCTGACAATTTTATTTTTAACTAATTCTTCAAGTAATTGTCTTGCTTCTTTTTCTTCATATGATTTGGTAATCCATCTTAGTGCAAATGGCAGCGCGTTAAAATTATCCCATATGAAATCAACCATCTTGTTAGCATTTTCATTTTTTATCTTTTTACGGGAGACAAGACCAAAAATGTTCTTTGTCTTTCCCTCTCTTACAAATCCTAATCCTTTAGATGTGGTAACGAAAGGCTCACATGCGTATGCTTCTTTTTGTGATAATGCAAATGAGCCAATTGACCACATGTTTGTAATTGACTTTCCGGCATGAATGGTGTATTGTTCCAAAGAATGACCTGACAAGTTCGCAATGGGTTTGAGATTGTACTGCATAACAGTTTTCTGGATTGTTTTACCAATGTCACCTGACTTGGTGCCATCCTTAACAATAGCCATCGCGGCCTTTAGGGCCTCCTCAGCAGTTTCAACTAATATTGATGATTGTGGATCATAAGAGACAGATACTGCAGTATCTGCAATGTAACCGTTAATTTGAACTCCTAGATCTATTTTGATTAAATCTGAACTAGTAAGTATTATGGGGTCATGAGGCTCTGCGGTATAGTGTGCCGCAATTTCGTTTAGACTAGCATTAACTGGGAAGGCACATTTTCCACCTCGTGATTTAATTTCAGATTCAACCGTTTCACAGATCTCATAAAGTGTTTTTCCAACCCAATCCTTGTTTCTAGATAACTCACGAACCTCTGATGCTATTTTACCTGCTTTGATATAATCATCTAATTGCAATGTTTGCACTTGGCTAGAATAGTTATTTAAAATCATGCAGCTTAAATTGGGGCAAAAAATTTTCAGACTAAAGCGGGATCGTGGTCTAGCTTGGTATGATTCGGGTTTTGGGTACCTGAGGTCGTCGGTTCAAATCCGGCCGATCCCACTTCTAATACTATGATTTTTAATCAAGATTTTTTTCAAATGAGTATGAGTGCAAAACGAGAATGGATTCTCATTGCAGGAATTATGCTTTTCATGATAGGATTGCTTGGCACAGGACTAGCACTAATCTATTCTGTAATAATCGCAGTGGTGATTTATGTTGGAATCAAGGTATATGTTGGTAGAAAAAATCTAAAACTCCGGCAACAAATCCCAGAAGGAATATGTGCTCACTGTGGCAATAAAATCACACAAGGTAAATGCCCAAATTGTGACATTCAAACTTAGAATTCCTACACATTGTTTTTTAGGTAATAGAGCACATTATGAGTAAAATGCAACCTCAATTAACAACTTGCTCAACTTTTGCTCAATTTAGATCTAAAATGATATACGGCTTCAAACTATTTTGATAGGAAAATGAGTATTATACCCCTAGTTGGACTGTTTGCAGCTGTATTCTTGATTGGATGTGTTGGAACATCTTATGCATCTGATAATTTAGCAGATCATGTAGTTATCAATGAAATAGATACAAATCCACCAGGTGATGATTCCAAGTCAGTTTTAGAATGGGTAGAACTGTACAACCCAACTGACAAGCCTGTATCGATTGGAGGATGGAAAATTGCTTCAACGACTGTAACAAAAAAGACTTTGGTGTTGCCTCCGGGTGAAACAATAAAACCTGGACAATTTTTGATTTTCTCTTATAGAAGTCTTTGGTTCACTGATGTTTCTGAAAAAGTTCAACTAAGAAACAATATGGGAGAAATTGTAGATGAAACCCAAGTCATAACAGATCAGAAAAATGACTACCAGTCATGGCAGAGAAAATACGATGGCATTGTTTCTGATTCAAATGTTTGGATTTTCAAGACTTCATCTCCAGGATCTTCCAATGGAAAACTTCCTGGTTCTGGAGCTGAATCTACCGAACTTGGAGTTTTCATTAAATCGGATAAGACAAATTATATTTTTGATGAAGTAGCAATAATTTCTGGAAATGTCACAAAACGTGTCTATCAAGAAAAACCTTCATTCATTCAACAACAACTCAGAATAGATGTCACAGGATCTGGAAAATTTTTTAGGACTATAACAATTTATCCAGATCTTGATCTAAAATTCAAAACCCAAATCAAATTAGACAAAGTTCTTGGCGCAACTGCTGGAACATATCGTATTGATGCAACTTATGGTCAAGCAACTTTTTCGAATATTTTCTCAGTAGGTGATCTAGTTACTACATCCAAAGAAAAACTGATCTCCGAGCTTAGCATATCTACTGACAAATCTGCATATCTTCCTGGACAAACTGTCAAAATCTCTGCCTCATCTAATAATGTAATTTATGGCCAAGGCCTTACTTACAAAGTATACAATCCTAATGGAATGCAGATTTTTTCTGGCAAACTCTTCCCTAACAAATCTGGTGAATTCAATGGAAGTGTATTCATGAGTCCTAGCAGTCCTGTCTATGGAACTTTGGATATTGTTGCGGATTATGGAAAACAACAGGCCAAAACATCTTTTGAACTTGTTAGGGATGAAAAAAATACCAAGGAAATTACACTCGTTACTGACAAGCAAGCGTACGGATTAGGAGAGTCCATAATAATCTCAGGTAGAAGTAACAAACATGTAGCTGCTCTGGATTTAGAGGTAATTCAGACCGGCACTGGCTCTGTTGGCGACACTACAAATAACATATTCAAAATCAAGGATCAGGTGAGACTTGAAGGAGATAGTACTTTCAAGTATGAACTCAAAATTCCCTCTGAAAAATCAAACCTGGGAGATTACAGAGTCACAATATCTAAAGAATTTGGCAAGGCCATAACTGATTTTGTTATAGTTGAGAATCCTGAAACATACGTTGCAACTCCAAAATACTTCATTAAGTCAGATAAGGAAAGATATGTTCCTGGAAATACCGTACTGGTAAATGGACATGTTGACATAAGAGAGAGAAGCAGCTTTGAGACAGCTCCAATTTTAATCTCTGTGATGGATGACAAGGGTCAGCAAATTAAAATTCTCCTAGTCGGAAGCAAACAACTAGTTCAGGACAAACTTGTTACTAAAACCTCTACCTACTCATTTTCTGCAACTCCTGACTCTGTAGGAAATTTCAAACTGGACTTTAAGATAAATTCGGCATCGTTTACTCCCGGAGTATACACAATCCAAGGAACTTATAACAAGAATATCTTTGAAACAACATTTGTAGTTGATAATGGGATTGACATCAAAAACCGAGATGTTCTAGTCAAATTAGATAAAGAAGTTTATGGCTTGGGTGAGACGGTTACTCTAGACGGAACACTAGTCAGTGGACAACCCAGTGTAAAAATTGTACTAACAAAACCGGATGGTAAAAAAACTGACAGTGGAACCAATATTGACAATAGCAAATTCACGTGGAGCTGGACTTTGCCAACAAAGGACTTTGATTCGGCTGATGCTATTGATTCTAGGCAGGCACGCCCAACTGTGTTTGGTACATACAAAGTCTCAGTAGTAACCCCATCACAAACCGTTGACTTGTTCTTTAAACTATCTAAGAATCCATTAGAAGAAACACTAGCACAAAAACCTGTGACTGTTAAATCTAACAAGACTCAGTATGGCGCAGGCGAAAAACTAATTGTCAGTGGAGTTGTAGTAAAAAGACAAGATACTGTTAGTTCCACATATGGTGGTATACAAGAAAGAGTAAACGTACAGATTAAAACAATGTCGAATAATGTAATTTTTGAATCAAATCTGGATTATGATAAAGGTGGAAAATTTCAGACAACCTATGATCTACCACTAACATTGTTCAAGAATGGAAAATACAAAATTGTAGCAACATACCAGAAAATGAGATCAGAAACCACATTTGAAATTAAAAACAATATTCCTCTAGGAATGACTGGAAAGACAACACTGAATATTGAAACTGATAGACAAGCTTACCTTCCTGGAGAAACTGTGCATATCACCGGCTCCACAAACAAAATTCTTTCACTTGCAAAACTTGATTTGTTAGTTGAACATAAAAAAGATACCAAAATAGATTGTGGCACATTTTATTGTGGATTGGGTAACAACAAAGTCGACATATCAAGAAGTTATGAAAACGGAATTTACTCTTATGATTATCAAATTCCTAAAAACTCAGCTCTGGGTACTTACGAAGTTATAGTTGATACCGAATTTGGTACATTCACAACCAGTTTTGATGTTGTAAATCAATTACCCAAAAAAGTAACCGGAGACTTCAAAATTTCTGAAAAGCATAATAGAATTACAGAGTCTTCAATAGACGTGGTCTTTGCAGAACAGACAAAGGATGCAATACTAGTTGCACCAAACACATTACAAGGCTCTATGATCGTATCTCGTGGCTCAGAAAAGATAACAAACATTATGATTCATACTGATGATGGCACGTGCATAATAGGGCAATCAAAAGGATGTCTAATTTCTGGTTCTACAAAGACAGATGATTCTTTATACAAAACTGTAACAATTGACGGCTTGCCTTACAAAGTTGCTTATTCAGGACCTAATTTGATTTTGGAAAAATTTTCCATATTTCCAGAAGAAGATGATGATATAATTCCAGATTCAACTTGGCATATCAAAATGCAGAATCATGTCTCATCTGCTAAGCTTTACTATGAGATAATCTACAAACAAATCCAGTAAACAGATATTGTTCTATTTGATACTCTGATCATGCGCGCCCAAGTTTTAATGTATAAACAAGACGACCCAAAAAAGTGCACTGCTGCAAAACTAGTTAAATTTCAGCTAGCCAAACCCGTATCAAAGACTGACTCGAATACTATAGTACTGGATCCTTTTGCCAAGCAGACTCTCTTGCATCATGATTCAAGAATTGCTAACTCTATTACCGGAATCGACTGTTCTTGGAATTTGGCAGATCTTACATTTAAAAAGAGATTCTCGGGAATTCTCAGAAAACTACCACCACTCCTGGCGGGAAATCCGGTTAATTATGCAAAGATCGGTAAGCTCACAACTGTTGAGGCAATCGCAGGGGCTGCTTTTATTTTGAGATTTGATTCATTTGGTTTAGAGTTGCTATCAAAGTTTAGCTGGGGTCATACCTTTTACGAATTAAATGCCGATTTACTTCATGATTACTCACAGTTGGAATTGGAAGAACAGATCACCCCACTACTAAAAGAATATGGGATCGTACAAAATATTGACTGAGTAGCAAATAAGATATTCAGAATAGAGATTTATTCATACAATATTGGGTTCGAATAGATATGGTAAATGAAGCCCAAAATAGTGGATTTACGCGTAGCCTTGGATTAATCGATGTGATTATGGTTGGAGTCGCCGCAATGATCGGTGGCGCCATATTCGTACTCGTAGGTCCCGGAATGCATGAAGCAGGACCATCACTAATGCTGGCATTTCTGTTGAATGGAATAATTACAATTTTTACTGCTTTTACATATGCTGAACTCAGCTCTGCATTGCCTGATACTGGCGGTGGATACAGATGGGTGCGTGAAGGAATGCCAAGACCTAATGCATTTTTGAGCGGGTGGATGTCATGGTTTGCTCATACTATAGCGGGAAGCCTTTACGCAGTCGCGTTCTCCTCATTTTTTACACACTTGCTGGATATGGCCGGAATCTTGGAATCTTCATACCTTATTGAAAAAGGATTTGCGGCAATGGCAGTAGTAATTTTCACATTTATCAATGTCCGCGGAACTGCTCCAACTAGTAAAGTAGGCAATGTGATTACTATTACGCAGATCACAATAATTGGCGCGTTAATTCTTGGAGCCTTGTTTTCTATAGCATTTTTAAATCCGAATTGGACTGGTAATTTTTCAAATTTCTTCCCTAATGGAATGTCTGGCTTGGTAATTGCAATGGGATTAACATTCATTGCTTTTGAGGGCTATGAGGTAATTGCACAAACAGGCAACGAGCTAAAAAACCCAAAAAAGAATATTCCAAAGGCAATTTTCATATCTTTGTTTGTCGTAATTGCAATCTATATTTTATTCACATTTGCATTCGTTGGTGGACTATCTTCTGAAAAAATCGGTCAGCCATCATGGAAATTTATTGGAAGTTTTGGCGAGCTTGGAATTTTGGAAGCGGCAAAAAACTTTATGCCATTTGGCGCAATGATTGTTCTTGCAGGGGGATTTGTTTCAACCCTTGCAGCACTAAATGCAACCACTTACTCGTCCAGCAGAGTCTCATATGCAATGGGAACTCATTACAATTTACCACATTTTTTTGGTAAAATTCATCCAAAATACAAAACCCCAGCCATCTCTACTATAGCATCTGGATTAATCATGTTGGTAATGGCACTATCACTAGATCTGACTAGTCTTGCAATTGCAGCAAGTGTGATGTTCTTGTTTTTATTTGCACAGGTAAATTATGCTGCAATTACAATTCGAAGATTATATGGAAAAAAACTAGATTACTCATTTAAAACACCCTTTTTTCCAATAATTCCAACACTGGGAATTTTATCAGCGGTTGGACTTTCTGTTTATCTTTTGATAAAAGAGCCAATATCTTGGGTAATTGCCATAATTTGGATTGTATCGGGGTTTATTATTTACAAATCATACACGTCTAAAAAAGAAATAGAACACTATGCTCCTCTTGTCTACAACCAAGGACCAAAAGAACGTAAAGAATACCGAGTATTGATAATTTATCATCCTAAATTTGTAGTAGATTACTATGCAATAGCAAACTCAATCATTCAAGAAAAGCATGGTGAAATATCGTTTTTGAGTGTCGTTAAGATACCTGTTCACTTGCCTCTTGATGCTACAAACAAAGTCGCTCAGTCAGAAATTGAAGAATTCAATGAACTAAAACAACTCATTCCCCAGTCGATTAGGCACCGATACTTGGTTAGAATTTCTCATGATGAGACCGATGCGATTCTCTCAACTGTAGAGGAACAAGGAATCAATTTAGTGATAATTGATTTTTCATTTTTGAGAAATAATAGAAAATTACTTTCATTATCTACATGTGATTTTATTGGAGTAAGATTAGGACCGAATTTTGACCAAGATTTAAAAAATCTCGTCGTCTCTTATGATAAAGGGCGTCACTCTGATCTAGGTCTAAGAGTAGCTCACTCGATTTCTTTGGTCAACTCTTCTAAAATAAGAATAGTTCGTGGTGTCATAGAAAAACCAGAAACTGAAATTGAAATCATGAATAGAATAAATGAAATAATGTTTGATCTCGACATTAAGAAAATCCAATTTGAAAAAGTTTATCCAAAAACTAAAAACATCGCACCGACATTACTTGAGAGTTTTTCTAAATTAGAAAATGAAACTATAATTCTAGGTGCTGGTAATCAGGCGGACTCGGCATTTTCACCTAAAACACTCGAGGTCGTAGATAAGACAAAAAAATCTCTCTTTGTTATTAGGGATCACCAATTTTCAGAATTCCATGCACGAAGATTTTGGAGAATTGCTTCATCTAGAATGCGTGAAAATAGACATCTTTACAAAATTTATGTCGATATTGCGCATCTTGGTTATTCAATCAAGGAAAAACGTTCACGTGGAAGATATGATGAAGAGTACTTTGATTCTAAACTCAAATAGTAAAAATATCTGATTGTAAATACAAAAATGCGAGCTGGTGGACGATAACTGTGAAAGCAGAGGAAACTCCTCCCTCAATGCAGATGCGTGTTGTGGTGACACAAGACCAGAGATGGTAGGCAACAGAACAGAAATAATCCGACCTGGAGCACTGTGATGGCAATACCTGAGATTTCCAGCAAAGGAATGAAAGATCTGTCCCATGCAGAGAAAAGCCAAACAGAGTCGGGTTCTGCACCTATGACTCAGGTAGGCTGCAAAGCGAAATGTCGTTTACAAACAGAAGGAGGGTTATGGCCAGCACGCCATTTTTTATCTTGAACCAATTCTGATGTTTAACTTTAGTTTTTCAGTGGTTCCAGAAGGTGAGGTCGTATCTGTGAATCTTAATTCGGCAGTAGAACCAATCTTGACTCTTTTTCCATCTATTTCTTTAGGCATCTTTAGAGTCACTGCAAATTTTCCTGTGTTGTCTCCTGTCTCTCTCAATGAAGGTGTTTTTGCATCAAATGCTGGATTTGCTAAAGTGGTTCTAATTCCATTTGAGCTTCTAAATTCAATTAGACTCAGTGAAATGTTATCAGATTCTCTTGAATCTAAATTATAATCTGGATCAATAATTCTTATTTGGAATGTCTGACCAATTCTGATTCTATTTTGAGAAGTTTCAATTGATGCTAATGATTTTTTTACCTTGATTGACTTTGAAACTGTATTGGAATTACCTGAAACATCTGACTCATCCTTGTATGTTATGGTTAGAACATCACCGTTTTTGATATCGCGACCATTTATTGTGGTGGGTATTGATACCGTTCCGACAAACATTCCAGAGTTAATACCCGTCTCTACAATTTTTTCTGGTCCTGAAATACTGGTTCCAGCAATCTTGAAATCTAATAGTCCTGAAACTGAAACCTCATCGACTCCTTTATGCGATATATTTAGATCATCATCATGAACATAGAAAGTGACTGTTCCTCCAGGAACTAGTACTGTACTTGCCTGAAACGTTATTGCTAAAAATATTCCTGCTAGTGGTATTATGGTCATTCTATTGTATTTCTGATCTTAGTCACCAATTCTGGCTTTTCAATATTACTCAGAATGAATTCTATGTCGGTAATGTCATCTATATCCCACATTATTCTTCTAATGAGTGCAAAAGTTGTAGGGATATTGCGGGATTTGGCAGTAGTTAGGTGAATTTTGTAGCTATCTTCATCATAATGGGTCTCCATTATGTTAATTGGACTGCGTAATAGCGCATTGGTACCATCAAACTTTCTTGAAGGTACCACAACTAATTGGGGGGTTTTTCTATATTTTATCAACTCATCTATATCGTATGACGTGATAAGAGGTATGTCTTGAGGAAACACTATTGATGTCTCGAAATTATTTTCCAAAAGATATTTCTCTGCCAAAGATACTGCTGAATTAACACCGTTTTCAGTTTCTTCATAAATCTGAACGGCGTTGTATTTTTTTGCTATTTCAAATGCTCTCTCATCACGAGATATGATCACTGTCTTGTCGATTTTTGATTGTGAAATTGCTGAGAGTACCTCATCTAACATTATTTTGCATAATTGCTCTGTCTTTTCTTGGGATAGGCCTAGACGAGTTTTTGCCTTTGAGAATGTCTTGACAGGAATAATAGATGCTATTGGCAATCTATCTTACGTTCTTTAGTACAAATGACGCCAATGCATCTTCAGATATCTTGTTATTCATTTTAATGCTGGTATCGTAGATTTTCATATCTAGATTCTGAATTCTTTTAGTTAACAGTCTGTCTTTGGAATCGATAATAATACTTCCACAAACATCAGAATACATTTGAGCGACTCCGTATGGAGAAACTTCAATTCCTGCAGCTTCCATGTACTCTGCAGCTGGGCCAGAAAATGCCTTATTGCCAATTAGTGGACTAATAGCAACCACTTTTCTTCGATTCTTGGATAGTTCTTTTCTAACGCCTTTGATCTGAAGCATTGGACCTATACTGGTTAGTGGATTGCCTGGTGCAATTATTACTAGTTCTGAATCATGAATTGCATTAATCGCTTCAGGATTTGGTCTTGCTTTATCTGCGCCAATGTATTGAATACCTTGAACTTTATCTTTGCCCTTATACTTTACCCAAAACTCTTGCAAATGCATTTCTCCTTTGTCAGTAGTGATCCTAGTCTCAATCGTATTATCGGTAACTGGCATTATCTTGGACTCGACGGCAAATCTTTCACACATCCATTTTGTAATTTCTCCCAAGTTTTTTCCATTCTTTAGCATGTTTGTTCTTATTAGATGAGTTGCTGCATCTCTATCACCAATTCTAAACCATGTTTCTTCACCAAAAATTTCCATCTGTCGTAAAAATCCAAAAGTATCCTTTCTAATTCCCCATCCTTTTTCATAGTCCAAAATATCTGCAAGACCGTAAATTATGGTATCAATGTCAGGACATACGTATAATCCGTACAACCAGTAATTATCACCCACATTACAAATTACATTTACATCGCGGGTCTGAGAGATCAAACCGCGAACAAACTTTACAGAACCAGTACCACCTGCGAGAATTGTTATCATAAAACCCTTTTTCTGTGATACTCGAGGTCAATATTACCTTTCTCAATAATGCCGTTTCAATACAAAACAATAAACACAAAGAAAAATTGTAAAAAATTCATAGAAAATCTATTTTCTAAAATTTTTCGCTTGTTTTTACTATCCAAGATAAGATTTATTACTATGAACTGAAACGTCTTGTTCGTGAATAGGGCTTCTCTATTGGTATTTTCAGTTTTGTCCATTCTTCTAATTACTCCGATCTCTAATGCATTTGCAGCTCAGTTAAGCTGGGATGCCAAGACTCCTGAATCTGCCGAAGTCCCACATTTCAAATTCCAAAGAACTGCTTATATTGAATACAAAGAAGGTGGAGCAATAGCTGATGCTCTGAGAGGTCAATCAAAAACTATTGAATTTACAGTTGATTCTACTGCGCCTGGTATTGATGTATTGATTGAAAAATTAAATGAAAATTTACACGAACTACAAAGTTCTGCCCGTGTCACTGATATTACAGTAGAATATCAGGCATCTCTAAATGGACGTGGAGATAACGCTTCAGTAGACTTTAGAGTAATCTTAACTCCTAAAATTGATGGTTATCTAATCAAACCCTACTCAGAAGGCTCTCCTGCACTGTTTGATATACTGTGGAGAGGAATCAAAGTAAATGATTCAATTACAATCACTACTCCAGATTATGGGGATGTGGAAATAAACAGGCCAATTTCTTTCTATGAAGAGAACTATCCAGAAGTTGCAGCCCAAATTAATGATGAAGCGAGAAATATAATGAGTATGCCGATTATTGATGCATCCGGTGTTGGTGGATTGGCAATTGGCAGCTGGCACTTTTTAGCAGACCCAACCGGAATTGTTGCGGAAACTAGCAAATATGGTTTCTCTGGTGCCAAAGTGGTTGTATCGTCTTTCACAATGGGTGAAAGTAGTTTCCGTGAGGGACAAATAAGAGAGAAAGAATTTGATGCGACATTTACATCTGATAAAACTTATAGCATTAGAACAGTCGAATCCGGAGACTCTGGAAATATTTTCCTTGCTGGCTATGCATCTCCTGACACCCTAAATGGTGGAGAGGTAGTTGGTGTATCGCCAGTAGCCCCATCAACTGGAGCGCAGACATCAAGCGGCTCATTCCCAATATTCATAATATATGGTATGGCTGGAATGGCCGCAGCTGGGGCAGGAGGATTTTTCTGGTGGAGTAACAAAAAGGCAAAACGAGATTCTGAATATGTTCAAACAGGAATTGACCCAAAATATCTGCGCGGCGTTGATACTAGTGAAGCATCTGGTGGATATAAGACAAACCGAGGAGAGGCAGAATTGGTCTCTGATGATCAATCATACAAACAACACTCTAGTGTCTATGATCAAGGATCTACCCGTGGCTCTCTTCCAGCTGGATATGAAAAACCAAAGGATGAGCCAAAACCAAGTTCTAATCGTGGCTCGATGCCAAAAGACTGGAAACCCTCTTAGAAAATTTTTTTCCTAATTTCAAATAACTGAATTTTTTGTCAGTTTGTCTTTTCTGTATTGATATATGCCAAGTATTATTGCCAATATTCCAGTAATTAGGAAAATTATTTCTATTGTCTGAATTAGTGAGTGTGAAAAAGAGTCAATAACGCGAATCTCATTTACACTTGATACTAGATACGCGTAAGAATATACAACATAATTAGTAGCCCAGTGGATCAATACTGCTGCAACGAATCCGTATCGATAGTAAACCCACCCGATTATGATTCCCGACATTGCCGCTTGAGTGAACTTGCCGTTACTCCATTGTTCAGATACGACGTGTGCAAGGCCAAACAATATGCCGACAATAACAATTAGAATTATTGACTTTTTTGAATTAGTGATTGATAAATTATCATGTGGATTCCATAATGATTTGAAAAAAAGTTTTACTGATGATCTATTCGAATATGCCAAAAAAATCGGTATTCCGAGTAAAATGATTCTAAAACCAATCTCTTCAATTAGGGGTGATATGGTAATTCCCAAAAAACCAGTGAGATCATTATCAAAGCTTGGTGGTGTAATTATTATGCCCATGGATTGTTGAATGATATCTATAGCTCCCGAAAGGGCAATTATTACTGTGAACCATTTGATTGTCTGTACGATGTAATTTCCATCCTGTGCACCGTATGAACCAGACATTATCGGTGAGAGAATACTTAGCATATTTTTTTTAGGTCCTAGAGTAGCTATTGCAAACAAAATTACGAACACTGCCCATATTACTATGAAAATCTCACCAATCTCTAGCCAGGAAAGCCAGTCTAATCCTTTATTCTTTAGAAAACCAATCTCTGTAATTGGTAATCCATAATCTATGCTTTTTCCAATCTGGGAATTAAAAAATAGATAAGCCCCAATTGGAAATGAAAGGATCATCAGGCCAAAAATCACAGAGACTAGTGCTGAATATGGAATTGCTAAACCTTGGATGATTTTCTGATCTTGCATTTAATGAACTTCTATACTGGATTCGGAGAATCCAAGTCTGACTAGTGTTTCTTTCATGGTGTCTCTATGGTCTCCTTGTAAGAAAATATAGTTGTCTTTGGTGGTACCACCGCATGCATACTTGCGCTTCAATTCGCTCAGAGTACCGTTAAGGTCGTTGAGCTTTGAATCTAGTCCTTCGATCATGGTTCCTTTTTTCTTAAAACGTCTCTCTTCCAATCTTACAACAATTTTAGTTGATTCTTTGTTAAGATCGCCGCAAGCACACAAATCTTCTGGGAGTCCACATGTGTTGCAAATTACTGCCATTATTTTACTAAAATATCCACCTTTAGCCGACTATTAAGCCTTATTGGAATTTTCTTGTAAGTTTTTTTACAAAGAATTGTTACTATAGTGTAATGTCAAACGAACTGAGAAAAAAAGCAGTTGAATTATTACTAAAGGGTGCCACAATGTTAGCTGAACCATGTCCATACTGTAAGGGAGTACGAATCATCAAAGATGGAAATGCATTATGTGTAAACTGTGGGAGGGAACCAGACCAAAGTAAACTAGTGGCTCAAAACAATGAAGTACAAAAAAACCCTATCTTGGATACGCTGAATAAAAAACTAGAACTACTTACAAAAGAATTGGAAACTGAAAAAGATCATGAAAAACAGCAGATGATTCTCAAGTCTATTAATGCCCTAATAGACACTGTCTCGAAGCTAAGCAAATGATAAAGTTTTTATTTTAACAATCTAGGTTTTTAATAAATGAGCAGCAGCAAAAAGAAGAGTGCACCACTACCGGCATCATCCGCAGGATTATTGCGTTTCTTTGAAGATGAAACCAAAGGATACAGACTCGATCCAAGAATCGTTGTTGCAATTCCAACAGGTCTAATCGTAATATCCTGGATTCTTGACCTATTCCTAATAAAATAAGACCAAAAATGACCGAATCATATGATGATGTATCAAAGATTCACAAACGTTATTCTCTAACTCTTCTAACACCATCATCAAAATACCATTCGCTGATATTCTCTGCAATAATTGCTACTATCACTAGTTACTTTGTTCTGACAGCCTATCTGGATAGACAAAATGATCTTGTATTCAGATTACCCATCTTAATTGGAGTTTTACTCATCACGCAAAAAATTGATGCCAGACTAATTCGAACTAGGGAATATTCCAAGGCATTACACATGTCTCTTTTTGGTAACATGTCTTGGCTTGCAATAGTTTTGATGGGGATGGCAGCATACTCTGTACTGGGTAAAGCGGAACTATCCTTACTGTATATCGCAGAGGGGATGTTGATATTTACTAGCTTTAGAATTGGTTTACTTACAACTACATTGGGACTCTCAATGAGAAAATCTTGGGCTATTTGCTTTATTCAACCACTTGCGATGTATTTTGTTTTAATTCCACAAGAATTATGGATATCGTCACTGCTTGACCCTTTTGTAATTGGCTTAGGGGTAACATTTCTTACAATTTCATCAGTTTGGTCGTATCTTACTGACAGGGCTGGGCGTCCAGAAATTAAAAGCACTCATGAGCTAATACAGGCCTACTTGGCTTCACGTGGCAAGGAAAATTATGCAGAGGTCGAGACAATCATCGAGTCTCGTTCTTATCAATCAAGTATTCTGACATCTCAGATTAGATTTAATTCAAACAATGGTGAATTTAGAATGGTTCTTCCAGAAATACACCCTGGACCATATCATCCAATTGGCGGAAGTAACATAACTTATAGACTTTACAAAACTCTGAATTCCTCTGCAATGATCATGCATAGTGTTTCTGATCATGCGCTGAACTTGCCTTCACAGAAAGCTGTAACAGAATATCTTGGAACCTTTTCGACTAATCTTGTTCTGAAAAAAGGCTCTAATTGTACAGAGCCTGTTATAGTTTCAGTAAACAAGGCACGTGTCACCGGAATATTATTTGAAAAAACTGCAATATTGTTTCTTTCATTATCTCCTCATGGTATGGAAGATGTACCCAATTACATAAAAAATGAAATAGAGCAGATTGCTAATAATCGAGATTTTGAGCGAATTCTTGTCGTTGATTGTCATAACGCAATGGGTGTAGAAATTGGCAAAGATGACTCTCAGGACATGCTCAAGGCAGCAAAGGCTACACTAGAAACACTCGTCACCAAAGAATCATACCCATTAGAGTTTGGCTATGCAAATTCTAATGCCATGGATGTCAACTCAATTGATCTTGGGCCTGGTGGCCTTGGAGTACTATGCTTGAAAATAAACGGCAAGAAATTCTTTTTGGGCTGGTCTGATTCTAATAATATGGAAAACGGTACTCGTGAATACGTGGTTAATTATTTTGCAAAAAATGATATGAATCTAGTTGAATTGTGTACTTCTGACACTCATTTTAGCTCTATAGTGGTGCGTACTAGAACTGGATACTATCCTTTTGGAAAAATCTCAAAACCCGAAACAATTGCTACTTGGTATTATCAAATAGCCAAGCAAGCAGAATCCAATCTACAACCGACCTCATTTGAAATTTTGGAACACAAAGCTGACGTCAAAGTCATGGGCTCTGCTATACTGGAGGACTTTTCTAAGGCTCTTGACAAATCCCTTCTTCTGACTAAGGGATTTGCTATTGGTAGTTTCATCATATTCATTGGGTCTCTTTTCTTATAGTCTCAATGTTTTCCAAGTTTCCAAAAAACTCATCTAAAAAATCTCCTAACTGATGTATTGGGACTATTGGCACCTTGTCTACAAAGCTTACTTTGTCTTGGTATAAAGTAACAATTACTGGTGCAGCGATTGCACCCTTTGTCTTTGAGACATAGTGTTTGGTTCGCTCTATCTGCTTGTCTACTATCCCTCTGAGTGCAGATGAACTCATTTTTTTCCAGTGTTTACAATCAATTAACACTGCAATACCTAATCTGATTCCTACAATATCGATCTCCATACGAGGATTTGTCAGAATTAAATTTCTAATCGTGGCAAAATTATGATCATCCAAAATCCTCGCCGCGAGCCCTTCAAAATCTTTCCAATCTAGGTGTTTTGCTACATCATCAACGAGAATTCCCTTACTCAAAGCCATGATTGCAGCTCGAAGCTTATCACCCTCTCCAAATTCTACTGTGGTACCATCAAATTTGCCGATGTCATTAGAAACAAGCTCTTGAATAATTGCTTTTGATACGGTTTTATCTGATTTTGAAACCCTCGAAAAGTCTTCAATTGAAATTCCTCCGGAAATTATACCGTCTATTCCATCAAGCCAAAACCTTGAATTCATTATTTATTTTCTAATTTTGTAAATTAAAAGTATTACATTATGACAATTCAACATTGTAAAAAATACTTTTGGAGCTTTAAATTAGATGAAGTTATGAGAAAATCGTGAAGATAATTCTGTTTCTAGTTTTAATCATTTCTGGATTTGCAACTGCATTTGCAGAAAAAGGTACATTTGTAGATACCATACAATTCATACAGTATCTAGATGAAAGTACTGCAATAGAAGAAGTCAAAAAGAAAAATCTGGATATTTATTACTCTAGGATTCCAGCTGAATTAATTACTGATACTGATACAAGTAATCTGAAAATATTTTATGCTACCGGCGGAACATATGGCATACTGGTTAATCCTGCGTTTGGGAAGGATTTCAATCCATTTTACTACCAAAAAATCCGATTCGCACTAAATTATCTTGTTGATAGAAAATTAATTGTTGATGAGCTAATGTCTGGCTATGGTCTGACAATGATATCAAACTACGGTCCATTTGATCCTGATTATCTTAATGTTGTTTCGGAACTAGAAAAATTTCACTTTAGGTACAATCCAGAACTTGCAAATTTCTTGATATCTGAAACCATGAATGAAGCGGGCGCAAAAAAAATCGATGGTAAGTGGTTCTATAATGGTGAGCCTGTCTCAGTAAATTTTTTTATTAGAAACGATGATCCAGTAAGAAAATCCATCGGCGAGGTAATTTCTTCTGAACTAGAAAAAACTGGCTTTTCTGTGAAAAAAGAATTTGGCGATCTCAATAAGGCTTACGTTCTAGTTTATGGTTCTAATCCCGCGGATCTCAAATGGAGTCTATATACTGAAGGATATGCAGGGCGGTCGGCATTTGTAAGATATGATCCTTTGGGGCTTGCTCAGATGTACTCGCCATGGTATTCAAACATGCCTGGATTTAACAATCCTCAATACTGGAACTATGAAAATTCTTCACTGGATGAGATAACCCAGAAAATCTATTCTGGAAATTACACCTCTTATGATGAACGTACAATATTACTGCGTCAAGCAAGTAATATTGGAGTAAATGAATCAGTACGAATTTTTCTTGCTGCAAAAGTGGATCCCTTCGTTGCTAACAAAGATGTTGATGGAATAATTAATGACTTTGGAGGTGGCATACAGACTAGATTTACTCCTATTAATGCAAGAACGCATGGTGATACTCTCAAAATCGGTGTAAAACAAATCTATCAGGGCGCGTGGAATCCAATCCGTGGATTGGGAGATGCTTACTCTAAAAATGTCTGGGATGTATTGTATGATCCAGGTATTTTCAAAAATCCTTACTCTGGGCAAAATTTTCCTGTACGAGAAAATTGGAATGTGGAAACTGCAGGACCTAATGGAAAACTAGATGTTCCAAGTGATGCGATATTTTGGAATACCGCCTCACAAAAATGGGATTCTGCACAAGGAAGAAAAGCCACTAGTAAGGTCACATATGATCTACTTTGGTCTAATTGGCATAACGGAAAAAAAATGGATATGAATGATGTTTTGTATTCAATTTATTTTGCTCAAGAATGGGGGTCGGCACAAACAGAAAATGATAAAACTTTTGATCCAGAGTATACTCCTACTGCCAACCCATCCGCTAAAACTCTAGTTGCTGTAAAACCAATTGATGATAATACTATTGAAGTTTATCTTAATTACTGGCATTTTCATGATTCTGAAATTGCTGACTGGGGTAGTATCTGGGTTTCTATGCCATGGGAAGTCATGGCATCAATGGAAAGTGCAGTAATTGACGGTAAAGTGTCATTTTCTAGAACTGACTCTCAATCAAAAAACATTGATTGGATCTCTTTGATCATCCCCCGTGATGCCAAACTAATATCTGATTATCTTAAAAAATTCTCTAGAACAGGTTACATTCCGCTACCACTAGAGAAATTTGTAACATCGAGTGATTATTCAAATTCTAGGTATGATAGTACGATATCATGGATTGATGAAAAAAAACACGCTGTAATTAGCAACGGACCATTCTATTTGGATAATTATTCTCCTGAGGCAAGAACAATCACATTGCGCACATTTGATGATGATTCTTATCCGTATAATTCTGGATATTGGAATAAGTTTGAATCTGTAAAACTACCTCAGATCGTATCTATTGATATCCCAACTAAAATAATATCTGGAGAACAAATACGTATTCCGTTTAAGACTCAAAACTCAAATCTAATGTATTATTTTCTAAGTGATTCATCGGGAATTGAGGTATCTCGTGGAATTATTCCTATTAAATCAGATGTGGGAGAAATCTTGCTTGATTCTAATACTACAAAAATTATGCAAAATGGTGGACATGACATCAAAGTTTATGCCATATCTGATACCGTACTCAAACCTGATATTTACATGACTAGTTTTTACGTAACTGATAAACCAAGTAACACTGAAATTGTTGAAACAATTCCATACTCACAAAATAAAACTCAAAATAATTATGGGATAATACTTGTTTTAATTGGAGCCATAATTGTCGGAATAATAATCTATTTTAGAAAATCAAATCGTTTATCAAAGCACTGATAAATTATTCGAATAATTTCTACCACAGTCTTATATCTGAAATTCTAGTTAATTTTTATGAAAGCAAATGCCAGATGAATCTTGTCGAAACTGTGGTGGAGAACTCAAAAAATGTACAATATGTGTTGAATGTAGAGACACGGTGAGTCTAATTTGTAATGTTTGTGGAAAAAGAACAACTGAAAGAATTCATACTGTATGCTTTAACTCGGAACAGAAATCTGACCACAATCATTTGCCAGGAATATTTTATAATCTTGGGATTATGGCCTAATTGCATATTTCTGATATTGTATCACCTATCTGTATTGTTTTTTGATTTAGAAAAATTTTGACAAATCTTTTAGATTTGATTATCTTTTTTTAATTTATCCAATCTAAACAATCTGAAATTTGATGAATCTATGATTTTCCAGTTGCCCCTTTAACTAAATTGAATAATTGTCTTACTGCAAGCTTTGGATGATTGACTGCCAATTTGATTATGCTTGAATAGCCGAAATCTGCCTTGATAAAGTCCAAAAACTCATCTATGCTAAGTTCCTTGATAATATCTAATTCTTTATCCCATTCTTTATCGGAGAGGCCTATCCATCTGGTTTGGACTTTTGATGCTGACTCGATTTTCCTTTGAATTGCTTTTTTCCAACATTCCTCGTAGGATCCGAGAGATTTTTCAGAAAGATCTCCCTCTAGAACTGCCTTTGCAGCTACCTCGCCTGCAACTCTTCCAAATCGTATCGCATATCGAATACCTTCTAGGACAAGTGGGTTTGCTTGACCTGCTGTGTCTCCTACTAGTATCAGATTATCGTATACCGTTTTTCTAGATAGTCCATCATTGGGGATTAATCCGTAATGAAATTCAATTAATTTTATATTTCCAAGCTTTGCAACTGGTCCGAGTTTTTTTTGAATTATCTCTTCTAATCGTTGAGTTGGATCTAAATTGGATTCTGGTTTTCCTACGCCGACTCCAATTCTAACAATGTTTCCACCCATGGGAAAAATCCATGCGTAACCTGCAGGAGAATATTCCTGACCAACCATTAGCCACCATGTGTCTGATTTTGAATTTTCTACCTCTACCTCATACTCTGCACCTGCACCAAATCTTTTCCACTGCGTCACCAATCCCAAAGACTTTGCCACAACACTTTGAAATCCACTTGCATCTATGACGATTTTTGCATTAATTCTTAATTCCTCTTTATTTGATGTCGCTAAAAGTTGAATTCCGTTTTGATATCGTATTGCTTGAGTAACTGAAGTATTTGTATAAATTTCAACATCTTGTTTTAATGCCTTTTCTGCTAACCATCGATATGTTTTTCTTACATCCAAAACGGCCGCATGTGCAATATCTGAAGAAATTATTACCTCATTGCCTGGAGAGCAAAATCCATAACTTTTGATTGGATTGTAACAATGTTCTGGTATTTCAAATTCTTTAATGCTATCCATCCAAGTGACTCCACTTGTTCTAACTGTTTGTGCAACTGATTCTTCTTTTTCTAGTAATGCCACTCTGGCGCCAATCTTTGAGGCTGAAAATGCTGCAGAAGAACCTGCTGGACCTGCACCAACAATCACAATGTCGTAGTTTAGTACTCTAGTCAACAAAAATCACAAATTTGATGTGAATATTATGCTTTTATAAAAGCAGTTTTTTAAACTCTGGAGTTTTTTTTACCTGCTCAAAATCAATATCATATTGTGCCTTGTATTTACACGAAAAATCTAATTTGATTGCTCTTTTTAGATTTTCAAGACCTTCTGGGATCTCATTATTTCTAATCAAGCTAGATGCTTTATTGTATAATGTCAATGAACTATCTGGTTTGTTTTTCAAAATCAAATCATAACATGCAATTGCATTGCGATAATCTTCCAAATAATGAAGCGCAAGTCCTTTGTTGATTAGTGCCAAATTATTTTCTGGCTGAATTTCTAGTACTTTATTATAAGATAAAATCGCATCGTGATACCTGGCAAACTTTCCGAGAATATTGCCTTTTTTGATTAATGCTGTAATATTGAATGGTTCTGATTCGATGACCGTATCAAATAAAGATAGAGCCTTTTTGAAATTGCCTAAATTGAATTCTATTATGGCGGAGTCTAAAACATCCAACTATCTTACTAACTGCTTACCTTTTTGATCAGATGCACGCTCTTCATCAAATGTTGCCATGTGCGAAGAATCCCGATGCATATAGCTATGAGTCTCACCGATCTTCTTTCTGCAGAATTTTTTATGAATTGCATCCTCAATTTTTAGAGTATCTTCATTCTCATGAAACATTTTTTTTCCACAATCTTTGCAGACTATTTCTGGCATGACGTTACCAACGCTCAAATCTATTTATTTATTGTGTGATTGTTTAGTACGTGGCTGAAATCCAACAGATTCCCTTTATTGTATGGTGTGCAGTCTCAGGTATTCTTTTTTTGCTTTCAGGACTGTCGTATCAAACTTATCTGAACCGAAAAAAACTCTCTCGCCTAATTTGACTCTGATAGATATTCTAGTATTGCAGTATAATCCAGAGCTCCGAATTTTTCCTCGGCATCTTGATAAATTTGGTTTGCTCTAGTTGCCATGGGTAGTATAACACCAAATGCTTTTGCAGCTTCATTAATTGTGTCAAGATCTTTTTTGAGATTTGCAAGTGTAAATGTCGGTGCATAGTCCTGCTTTAACATCTTGTAAGCCTTACTTTCACTCATACCTGTTTTAAAGTACGTTGAATTTAGTATCTCTAGAAATATTTCTGGATTGATATTTGATGCACGAGCAAGTGTTATGCCTTCTGATAATGCTAATGCTAACATTGCTATTTGAAGATTCATTGCAAGTTTAACTGAATGAGCAGACCCATTATTACCTAAGTAAAAGACTTTACTTGCAATATCGTCAAAAATATTTTTACATTTTTCAAATACTGACTTGTTTCCGCCTACCATCATTACTAATCCGCCATTGATTGCAACGTTTGGACCTCCCATTACAGGAGTATCGCAAAAAGAAATACCTCTACTTTGAAATTCTGCTGCTATGTGTTTTGATTCTATCGGATTGATAGTACTCATATCACATACTATCAAACCATCATGCTTGCCACATGCAATACATTCATCACCAAATGATACTTTTTTGACAGCATCGGCATTTTTAACGATACTAAAAACAATATCTGAATTCTCTGAAACCATTTTTGGTGAGTTTGCAACTATGGCACCGTTTTTTTCTAGCTCTTTAGTTTTGGATTTGGTTCTATTGTATACTGTCAGATTGTGTCCTTTACGAAGAAGGTTTAGACCTACTGCATTTCCTAAAAGACCTGTACCAATAATTCCTACACGCATAAAAAAATCACAAACATTGATTATTTGTGCTTTAGCGAAGCTCTTCTTGGATTACCTTCCACTTGCCACCGAATAATGGCGAAGTTAGAGCTAAATGACCGATGACTCTGTCTCCTTTTCTAACTAGAGCATAGTCTTGTTTTGAAATTTTAATGATTTTCTCTTTGGTTTTATATCCACCTTCAATTACTTTGATTTTGAATCTCTTACTAGCTTTGATTATTAATTTTCTAGCAACCTGTACATCGCCAATCCATGAGAACATTTCAAATGTTCCAAAATTTTTTGTTTCTATATCTTCATTGTAAAGTCTGGCCTCGAATTTGAGCTTGTCCTTTCTTGATTCTTCATTTAACCATTCAATTACTTGTTGCCCATATCCTTTTTCTATGCCAAATGTTTCTGAATCCATTTTCATGATTAATTTATTGATGTAGTGGGACTTATTTTATGATTGTACAAATTTCTAGACTCAGTTTATTGTTTAATGATGGTTCAGATCCCACATTTTTGGCTAGTATTCATAATTGATGTACACTGCATGAGAGTTTTTATGGCATTGATCCCTGAATCTTCAATTTGGCGCAAACTAATCCACAATTCTGTACAAGAATTTTTAATGTATCATAGATTAGTCAGAAAACTGGCTTCACTTTGTATTGACTACGAATAACAAAAGATGGCTTTGGTTTATTTTGCCTATCAATATAGCTGCAGAAGGTCTTCATACTGCAATTCCATTATTTGTAATTCAATTAGGCGGTGGTATTAGTGAAGTTTCAATTATGGTAGCAATTCATTATGGGGCTGCAGCACTGGGCTCTATTCTTTGGGGAAAAGTGCTGGACAAGTTTCATGCAAAAAAGGCAGTTTTGGTGATCTCTTTTTCTAGTATTATTTTGTGTTGTTTATGGCTATATCAAACAAATAATCTTGAACCGCTTTATGTAATAGCACCACTATCTGGATTTTTTTTGACGGCACGTAGTCCAGTAACCCAAATGCTCGTTATGGAAACTAGTATGAATAATCAATGGGGGAAACTTTTTGCTAGAACCTCTGTTCTTTCCACATTTGGAAGCCTTGGAGCAATGTTAATTGGTGCAGTCTGGAGTCTGTATTTTGATAGCAGACAATACTTTGTCATATGTGGTGTTGCAAGTGCCATTGCGTTGGTTATTAGTACTCAAATTAACAAAACTCATTTCCACATAGAGCGACATGCAATTGCTCACTCTGTACATGGAATTCAACATGCATTTGGGCACTTTAGATTGCACCACTATCTGGTTTTTCCAAGCATTCCAAGCATTCATGATTATAAGCACATTCTCTCAATACTCAAAGGCAAAGTATCACACGAAATAGGATTTTTATTTTTGGCAAACTTTATGTTTTATTTTGGTAGCAACATCTACTTTACTGCATTAACTCCATTTCTCAAAACTCTTAATCTCTCTGATTCACTTGTCTTCACGCTGTACTTGATTCAGACTTCAATGATGGCAGGAATATTTTTCGTAGCGCCAAAAATCATCTCTAGATTTGGAGAGGAAAAGTCTGCCATGTTTGCATATTTACCTAGAATTCTCGGGGTGTTGGTTGCTGCATTTCTGATTACAGTATTCTCTGGTTTTGTTTTACTTTCATTTGCTATACTTTCAATGTGTCTTATGGTTGTCGGATTTTCAATTTTTACGACCGCAAATTCTGTATTGCTTTTTAAAACAATTCCTAAAGGATTTGAGGGAACATACCTAGGAGTGAATAGTTCTATGGTTGGTATGGGTGTGTTCGGTGGAGCTCTTATTGCTGGTTTTATAGCCACGAATTTTAATTATGTCCTAACTTTTCTTGCATCATCAGTAATTTTATTTGGCTCTGTAGCACTTTTTAGATTCTATTTGCATCATAGACTATCAGAAAAAACAATCATTTAGTCCGATGATTTTTTTAGATATTCTGAAGATTCAGTTGTTAATTCAGTCGTGCATTTCTCCAGTTTTAATTATCATGTGTAATTAGGTGATGGTACTGTTTTTTAAGAACTGATTAAATCTAAAAAATAAAAAATCATTGATTTTTAATCATGCGTATATTAATTTTGCATAATTAGAAATATCTAGATAAAAATTGATAATGTATTGATAACAGTAGACTGTAGAGATGTAGAGCACCTAAAACATGAGATGGCTGTTTTCGTCTCTGATTGGTTAGGTATGATTCCTAGTATGAAATTACACGAGTTTGTTCTCAGTAGTATAGATGATCGTCCAGTAGATTTTGATACTGCAGTCAAAGCCATCAAAGAATTTTTTGCATCAATTGGAGAGACTACTAATTATGGTGTGCTGAAAAAAAACGATGTCATACAGATCACATATGTTCATGGTGAAAAATCTAGATCTCCAAAACCTACTCAATCTATGTTTTCTTGTACTCATTGTGGATATGTGACTCCTTACGAAGTATTACTTCAAACACACATGAAACTGCATTATCTTTAATGAATAAGGAATCTATGTCTTAACTGTGGTATGGTAGACTCTAAAACAAAATCATACTGGGGTAATAGATATTGATAATGTTTGGCAAAGCTGATTGCCGCAGTACGAGTATGAAACGTGGTTCTCAATTCCATTCTTATTTGATTTCCTAACTTGTCGTATACTACGAGCCTGTGCCAGTGCGGCAATTCATATTTTCTAGTAAAGATCCAAAGTACGGCTAATATGCCAATAAAAAATCCAGTTATGATCTTATCTAGCATGAATTTTTGGAAGCGATTTTGGTATTAAGAATTATCATTTTTGAGGATTTCTTATATTGCCTTAAATCCATAATGCTATATGGAAGAAAAATCTGAAAATATGACTTGCGAAAGCTGCCCACTGGACTCGATACCGAGAATGATCGCAAGACTATTCAAGAAAAAATAACTTGGTACTAATTGATTGTTAAGGTAAAGATGAAATGTTAAGTTCGATTAGGTTTGTATTTTCAAATTATGGTTATGCTGTACTTGGTACTATAGTGTTTCTTACGTTTTTTATGATGCTATCATTTCTATCTGAGTTTATTTTTTTTGAACCGTATTTTATTTTTAATATTCAATCTGAGAGAATTGTTAGCTTTGTGCTAATAATGATAGTTTCACTTCTCTCGGCATTAGTAATACCGATGAATATTTTTTTGGTATCACTAGCTAAGAGGTTAAAGCGTATGAGTAGCGGTCTAGTTGGATCTGTCATTGGAGCATCTGCAGGCGCTTGTAGTTGCGGACCTATTGGATTTTCAATCATTTCGGTTTTTGGCACTGTTGGTGGAACTGCAACCGCGTTTCTGACTATGTATGAAATACCATTAAGGGTCTTATCAATTGGAATATTATTTTTTACATTTTATCATGCTACCCGGTCAATTAAAAAAGACTGCATTATAAGAAAATAAACTGTTCTTAATCTTGTAAATTTCAATATTGATCTATGTTTTTACTTGAATTTTGTTTGAAAAAATTAACTTGGTGTCTTAACTTTTTGTGCCAAATCGGATATGTTTGCGATTCTTTGTAGCTTGATTATGACTATAATTTTTGTGCCTACACGGCCTTCAAAAAAAACCTTGGATTCTGATGAAGAATATAATCAAGACTAGATCTTGGTAAATCCATCTTTCGGTGTTGTCATAGAGGTGAATTTTTCAGGATGAATTATCTTTGCAAGTATTTCAATGCCTGTGATTGTTCTAATACTTGGCTTTGAAAAATATGAATTTGCATCAACTGCAAAAACGTTGCCAGATTTTACTGCTCTGAGGTTTTGCCATCGTGTATTTTTTTTCAGATAATTTGTACACTCTGAGCTAGTTCTCTGTGTATCAAAACCACATGGCATCATGATTATAATGTCTGGATCAGCAACCATTATTTCATCTAAAGTCATTTTTCTAGAGTGCTCACCAGTGCTACTTAACAAATTTGTGCCACCGGCAATTTCAATCATTTGTGGAATCCAATGACCTGATGTGAAAAATGGCTCTATCCACTCAATGCACAAAACTTTAGGCCTTTTAGGATAGTCTTGATTTTGTATTTTACTTATTCGATCTCGTAGTGATTTGACTAGCTCATTTCCTCGATTCTCTTGATCAATTTTTTTAGCAATCACGCATACACCATCTAAAATTTCATCAATATTGTGAGGATCTATAACTTCAACTTCTGGCTTTTTATCTAGAATTTCCAAGGCTTTATTGATCTCAGTTGTATATGCAGAACATACTGCACATGTTCCTTGTCCGATAATAAGATCCGGTTTGGCATTTTTGATATTCTCTTCATTAACAACAAATATTGTGGATCCGGATTTGACAAGTTCTTGAATTTTATCATCAATTTGGAGTGATGTCATTTTCAGAGGATCAAAAACGGAATTTATGACACGAGGAATTGTCTTTGCCTGCTCTGGGTAATTGCATTCATGAGTAACACCGACGAGTTCTTTTCCAGCGCCTAACTCAAAGATTAACTCAGTTGCACTAGGCAAAAATGATACTATTCTCATAATGTCTTATCATAATGTCACTAATATCTGATTTTTGATTAATACTTGTTCAATGATTCATGCTAAATAATCAGATGTCTTTTGTTTATCTATGAGCATAAATGCTGCAAATATTCGTAAATCTATTGAAAAAAATTGGAACGAGTATTTATCCAAATATGGTAACCTTTTTTCATCTAATTCCATTTCAGGTTCTAGTCCACCTTCTGTTTTTGTGGGCTCATATGGATATCCGAAAGTGGGTGTTGGTCCAATGGTTCCACCAATCCATGGTGATACTGGAATTCTTGACGCTCCTGAGAAATGGCTTGGAAAAAGTCTAGAAGAAATTGTAAATTTTAGATTGAATTTAATTAGAGGAACTCAGAATCTCTCAGTTCAAAACCCTACTGGAAGATACATCGAAACATTACAAGAACTTGCAATGTCATCTAATAATCCTGACTCGGAAATAACATTTTACAATAATACACAACCTTCATCATTTATTGATGGCGAATCTGCTCCATTTGGCCCAATAGGCCAAGTCAAATCAGCAAAATTTTCTGGCATGATTACCTCAAAACCATTAGAAAAGACTTACTATGATAGAGACCTTGGTGCAGAAGATGCAATTATTTCACTTTATAATTCTGGCATAGAAATTTCAAAAATCCAAAAATGTTTTTCAATTGGGATGTTTGGTAAAAAACGTAAACTTGTTCCTACGCGATGGAGTATTACTGCAACTGATGATACCATCTCAAAAAATTTGGTAGATCAAATTCTGGATTATTCTTTGATTGATTCACATATTGTCTTTAATTATAAGCATTTAGGTAATTCATTTTCAGTTTTATTGTTTCCTCATAGATGGATGTATGAAATGCAAGAAGCATGGCATACAGAGACGGGAAAAATTGGATTTGGGGCTGACTCAGAAAATGCAAATGGAATTGATCACTATCCTATTATTGCTGGAGCATATTTTGCCGCAAAGCTTGGGGTAGCAGAGTATCTGGCAAAGAAAAAAAGTCAAGCCGGTGTGTTGGTTTTAAGAGAAATCCGACCAGAATATGCAGTGCCAGTCGGTGTCTGGCAAGTAAGAGAGGCAATACGTGCAGCTTTTAATGGTAAACCAATAGTTGTAGATTCTATCGAACAAGGAATTGATATTGCGTGTAGATCTATGACTATTAGTAAAAAAGAATGGCTCTCAAACGGCTCAATCCTAAAGATGTTAAGGCAAAAAACAATTACTGATTATTTCTGATCTTGCATAATTTGGCAATTATTAACTAATATTCAAAGAATATAATGTAAATAATTGGTTTTTATTAAATGCAAATTATATCCTAAATGTTGCAAAACAAATTACTACTATTCGCTATTTTGATTATAATCAGTCCAGTTTTATTTGCTCTAGTTTATCAACCTAGTTCATTTTCTCTTAGCTGGAATCAGGGTCGGGGAGGTTGGCTTTTTGCAATGACGTTTATTGTTGCAGAAATTATAGGTGTTAAAGTATTAGTTTTAAAAAAACGAGTAATTATGACCATTCCATTTGCAGCTGCAGTATTTACGTATCTAATATCACTTGATTATGGTCTTAGACAATACATTCAGAATAGTGCAAAATTCTACAATGTAAATCTTGTTCACTCTTGGACATGGCTATGGGATTTTGTCATATTGGGGGTTTTCGTTATTGCAGCTGTGACACTTCTTTTTGGTAAAAAGTGGATTAGAATTGCCCCTGCCGGTCCTATTTTTCTATGTGGAAGTGCGATTATTCTATCATTGGACGCATTTTTTCCATATGACACACTAGGACCATTACAATATGTGGTGCCTTATCTTGTCAAGCTAAATGTTGGGATAATTAATTTCTTTGATCTTGGAACTGCGATAGCAAGAGACAACTTGATGTTCCTAAAAGGTGATCATGGTTCAATGGCGTTGCAGGTGTTTTGGCCATCTGCAGGCGTCCACTCGGTGATTATCTATTCATTGGTTATGATGGCATTTTTATTAAAAATGAATATTGCTCCAAAAAGAAAGGCAATGTATTTTGTAATTGGAATTACTGGTACAATAATTGTAAATATGGTAAGAATATTTTCTCTATCTCTCTTTGTTCTCAAAATTTCATCAAATCCTGCTGAATTTGAAGAATTTCATGGAGTAGCCGGTGAGATAATGTTTTTGCCATGGCTTTTTGCATATCTATTCATTGTTATGGCACTAGAGACAAGACGGATGAAAAAAATCACCGCTTAAAAGAAATTATCTATTGATCTTTGTCCTGTAATATCAGCTAATTCGGATACCCTGACTCCTAGTCTTCTAACACTTAGTTCTTGGTCAGCTAGTGCCTCATGAAGCAACAACATGGCTGTTTTTTTTAGCTCTTCAATACTAGATGTTGGATTTTTGAGCATTCTTGATTTTGTCTTGTTTGATAAATCTGATTGGACAAACTGTATCCCAACTGACTTGAATGTTTTTTTATGATCTGATATGGTCTGATAAAGATCTATACATATCTCATCTAGTGACTCTGATAAAAATTCTAAATCCTTAGTATCTGTTTTTAGTGTGGTGATTCTTGAAAATTGTACTGCTGGAGCCCTCTCTGAAACAGGTTCGTAATCAATTCCTCTAACTGCATTGTAAATGTATGAAGCATTTTTTTTACCAAGTATTTTATTCAATGTAAAGATATCCAAATTTTTTAGTTCTGCTATTGTTTGAATTTTCATCTCGAAGAATTTTTCATTTGTGACTTTTCCTATCCCTGGAATATCTCCGATCTTTAGTTGTTCTAAAAAAGACACTGTTTTTTCTGGCTCTACAACTGTTAGTCCGTCAGGCTTTTTAAATCCCGAAGCGATTTTTGATAATAATTTGTTGTGAGACACACCAACAGTACATGTCATTTTTAGTTCTGTACGAATTTGATTTTTTAGCTGTTGTGCCAAGTGAACTGCATTAGTAAAATTCCCGTCTGTTCTATTTGTGATATCGAGATACGCCTCGTCTCGCCCTACGTATTCAAAAACATCGGCATAAGATTTCATTATGTCCATACCCTTCTGAGAAATCTCTGAATAATATGCGAAGTCTGCAGGCAAAAATTCGGCGTTTGGAACTTCTATCAATCTGGACTTGGCAAATTTAATGGGCATGCCAGATTTTACCCCATATTTTCTTGCGATATAATTCGCTGTAGCAATTGCCCCACTGTCACCTCCCCTATCAGAAAAAATACAGACACATACTGGTTTAGTTTTTAATGTTTGATTTCTAATTTCTTCGCACTGTGCATAAAAGTAATCAAAATCAATATGAAGTACTATGCGCATGACTTGTTTTCATAAAAAATCTTTATTATAATATCGCCAAGCTGAGTCTAAATAAGACAATTTAGCATTCTTACCATGGGATATCCTTTACTTCCTGATGAAAAAGGGATCAAAATTATTGCTCAGGAAATGGTGCCAGAAAAAATGTACTACTGTTATCATAATAACAAAGTAATGTTGGTGTACAAAGATGATCAGGAATTTCTCAACTGCTATGAAATTGAAGAAGAAGGAATTGTATCAATGGTAAAAAATTGTAAAACTCCTGATGAAATTGAAAAAATCATAAATGATTATTTGGCAAAAAATAACTTAAGCATTAAATAAAAGCAAAATGAGAACATAACAAATCATGGCAGAATCTGAAAAATTGACTGAAGCAGAAGAAATTTTGGATGAATCAAAAAAAATGCAAGACGATGATAGTGCAAAAAAGATACGCGATGTAATTTTTGTTGGACTAAAACCAATTATGACATATGTCACTGCAACACTAACTCAACTCTCTAACCAATCTGTAGTGACAATCAAAGCACGCGGTCAGAGAATCACACAAGCTGTGGATGTTTCACAAATGATTGTAAAGCGAATGAACACCGTGGGATATTATATCAAAGATGTTAGAATAGCATCTGATTCGTTACAGTCTCAAGATGGAAAGACTAGAAACGTATCTACAATCGAAATTGACGTTTCAAAATAAAAATTATTTTAAATTATCTATAATTGTTGGAATCCTACTTATCGTATTTACATTGGTTTATCAAAACATGAATTCTTGTACTGCAAGACAATTTTTAATAATTGAAGAGGTGCGTCAGTATGAATCAAAAATGGATTATTCTAAATGCATTCCATTGGCAGAAAAAATCCAATCATTTAACGCTCAATGCTCATATGAATTTGATGATTTAGAATGTGATTAAAAAATATCTAGTAAGAATACCATACCAAAGTAGACTAGAATACAATTAATTCCTAAAAATAGTGCTTTGTAAGGCCTTCCGACAAGAAAACTTGCACCCTTTGCTGATGTCATGGATACGAATCCCAGCCATGCATAATCCATCCAAATGTGGAGTCCAAACATGATTCCGATTCCCCACCACGACCACATAATTATTGAATCTGAAATCAATTTCATGCCTATTGTAAACCACCAAACAAGAAAGAATGGTTTTAATCCTGTTAGAAAGATTCCTGTCATAAATGGACCGTACTTGGATTTCTTAATGTCGACTCTATGAAATAAAGAACGAATTTGGAGAGCCGCAAACATAAAGATGCTCAATGAGCCGAAAACTGTAATTAAAATTCTGAATTCTGAAAAATTCTCAAGTGAGATTACTCCTAGTCCAATAAAAAAAATTAAAGGAAGCTCAACTACGGTGTGACCAATTGCTATTTTAAATCCTGCAAGACTTTGTTTTAATCCACTTGATACGGTGGATGCAAAAAGTGGTCCAGGAGTAATTACACCTGAGATAGAAACAACAATTACAGTTACAAAAAACGTTAGAAATTCTTGCATCTAACCATACATTGATTCACGTAGTGCTCTTGTTTCTTTTTCAGTCTCTTTGATTTGTTTTTCTGCCACTTCGGCCTGCTTTCTCATCATTGATAGATCACAAGAGACACCTGGTAAAATTTTGGACATTGCCATACACAAATCAACACTTGATCCGAAATCTGGGCCAGCATCATCCACGCTAACTAGTACTACGATGACATTTTGACCGTAGAGCATTCCTTGGTTTAGGAGCTCGCCAGGAATGCCTGGAATTGTTCCGTTCTGGAGTACATTCATTCCTGCATTCTTTATTTTTTCTCTAGCCTCAGGTGTACTTCCAGCTGCTATGGTTTGTTTCTTATCAGTATCTGGAAGATTCATTGGTGAAGAGCTTACTACTAGTGAACACTTGTGTTTTTTTGCCCACAAAAGCATCATTTTTGCAATTGCGCGATGATATTGCTCGTTTATTGTCAAATATGATGAAAAGACTCCTACTTTGAGTAAGGGATTGACATAGATTCTGGTTGCATAACTTGGTACTCCATCCTTTAGAATAGATACTGTAGGAAAATCATAAGAGTCAACAAATCCAACTAATTCATAATTATTTCCATGCATCAAAGACTCACTGGCAATTGCACTGGTAAATCCCACTGATGGAAATCCGTCGATTAGATATCCGCCGTCTATGTTGATTGGCTTGGTCTCTTTGACTAGTAATTTTGGAGGCATGTTAGTTGGTTAAAAAAAGACCCTTATAGTTTTTTTATAATTTACCAAGAATAGCCAAATACAAAAATGGTAATGTCGTGGTAATCTCTGAATGAATTGTAGTTTGCTTTGCCTCTTGTGTTACTTTTCCCCATGAAATTGCTTCACGAACAAGAGCACCTGATAAACTGCCATCAAATTCCTGAGCTGTTGTGATGTAAACTGCATAATCAAGACCTTCACGATACTGATTCCACCATAAGGTGTGGTGTTTTGAAATCCCTCCGCCTAACATGAATGCTCCTGATTTTTCTGCCTTGAATACCAATCCTGACAAAGTATTTGCATCTTGAGTCATGTTTAATTTGAAATCTGAATGCTTTTGTGAAAACATCCATATCTGTGATCCGACAGCCCCGTCCATAATTCCTGGAACAATTACGGGAATGTTATTTTTTTGAGCCCAGAATAAAAACGAGTCCTCACCTAATCTTTTTCCAATTTCTCTAGTAATGTCGGCAGTTGAAATTTCCTTCATACCGCTTTTGTAGCATTCTTCTAGGATTTGCTGCATTTTTTCTTCTATGAGAGGACCATAACTCTCCATTGGAACTAGAACATTTCCAAGTCTGTGAATATTCTCATCTGCTAGTTGGGAATCATCCATAGTAAAGCTACCCGTCTTATAATCTGAAAAATGCCTTGCAATGTCATGGTCTAATGCACCGCACGTTGTAATGACTACATCAAACCACTTTTTTGCAAGCATGTCTCTGATAATGCCTCTGGTGCCAGTTGATACTACTGCACCAACAAACGACAAAAACTTTAGACAAGTTTTGTCTGATATCATTGTTGATAGTATATCCAAACCTTCTGCTAAATTACGAGATTCAAATCCGCCTGATTTTGA
Organism: Nitrosopumilales archaeon; assembly: GCA_900299125.1. Lineage (GTDB taxonomy): Archaea > Thermoproteota > Nitrososphaeria > Nitrososphaerales > Nitrosopumilaceae > Nitrosotenuis. The sequence continues at coordinate 43,437 of OMIR01000082.1, forward strand.
CATCTGATCAAAGATGTCTGTAATTTTGGTATTGGGATTGATTGAAAGATCCTTTACTGGTGGTCCTGCTTCTAACATGTTTTCATCTAAAAAATCTGGACTATAAAATCGTCAGGTATGCAATCATGCGTAATTTTTAAGTGAATTTTTTATGATCTGAATATCTGATTTTTCTTGATTTTTCGTACTTTTTAAGATCGAACGTATCAAGTCTTATTCCTTGACCTACCGTAATCTTGGTTTTGGGAATCATCACTCCATCGTCTTCTATCATATCAACAATGATGCTTTTGCCACCAAATTTTGGCGTTTGAGTATTTGCTGCTAAAATAGGTATGCGATTCTCAAGTGCCCTAGTCTGACAATACAAATGCCATGGTTGTATGCCTCGCCTGACAATTCTTGCAGGTGAAAACAATACTTGGGAGCCTTTTTTGACTAGAGTCTGAGCTACATCTGAGAAAACCATATCATAACAGATTATGATGCCAAACTTACACTTGGTTGAAAAAACTTTGGCTTCACTTCCTGAGGTAATGATCTCTTTTTCATAATCAAATGGGTGGATCTTATCCTGAGTGCCAATAAACTGACCCATGTTATCTATTACCGGCGCAGCGATGGTTTGCTTGGTACCTGATTTTGTATAAAATGCACCTGGGATTATTGTCATATTGTACTGTTTGGCAATTTTAGCAAATGGGGATAATACTGTCTCAAAATCATCGATCCTATTGTCTGCAAGGTATTGCTCCGGAAGGCATACAATGTCAGCCTCATTTTTGCCGAGTCTCTCTAATAATTGTGAGGCTTGTTTTATTCCATCCTCATTAGTATGCGATACGGTGGTTTGCCCTATTCCTAACTTTATCATTTAAAGAGCGTAAAATAATACCAAATTTAAGCCCACAATAATGCTACGAGATTTTTCATAGCATTACAAGAATTTTGTCGAGCCAGTCAACAAAACTTGTCTATATTTGATTAACAAAGCAACTTGGCATCAAATCTTATTGGTTCACATAAAAAAAGTAGAGATCTATGGGTTCAAGTCATTTGGTTTTACCAATACCACCGTTGGCTTTGAGCAAGGACTAGTGTCAATTTCTGGACCTAACGGGTCTGGTAAAAGTAACATACTAGATGCGATCATTTTTGCATTGGGTGAGAACAAGCCCAAGGTCATGAGAGTTGACAAGCTTCGTTCTCTGATACATGATATTGAGGGAAACAAGCGTGGAACAAAGATGGCTCGAGTTTCATTACACTTTGATAATTCTGATAGAAAAATCCCTGTAGATTCCAATGCTGTTGTAATTACTAGAGAAATGGGCGAGGATGGCGAAAATGTCTATTATCTTAACCAAAAACAGACGAATAGAAATCAAATTCTTGATTTACTAGAGGTTGCCAATGCCAGTCTTAATCAACTAAATGCAGTACAGCAGGGAACTGTCACTAGAATATCTGAATTCACAGCTGAAGAAAAAAGAACCGTCATTGAAGATTTGATTGGTCTGGCGTATTTTGATGAAAAAAAATCCGAATCCATAAAACAACTAGAGGATGCTGATCGAAGACTAGAAGTAGCACTTGCTAGAATGGACGAAATCAAAAAAAGAATAGATGAACTTGAAGTAGAAAGAAATCATAAACTCCGACACGAGTTCATAAACTTTGAGCTTGGAAGACTACATGCTATTTCAGCATCAAATAAAATGAAAATAATACAGACTGAAAAAATATCCAAAGAGCGTTCTATGCATTCACTTGTTTCAGAATCCAAAAAACTTGACGAAGAAAGACTAGCACTTAAAAAAGAAATCTCAGACTTGGAATCCCAAAAATTCACATTCATGAATGAAGCAAATGCCTACAATCAGGCAAAGGCAACAATTGATTCTGAGTTGTCTCAAGCAATGCAAGTCTATGAATCCGCAAATACTGAAACTGTAACAAAATCCCGAAGAGTAGAACAAATCAATGCCAGACTACCGATAATAGTATCTGATCTAGAATCGCTTCAGCAAACACGAGTAAATATCGAATCTATGACTTCTGAACAAAAAGAAATAATTACAAAAATCAAAGAAGAAAAAAATCAAATTTATGAACAGATAAAATCTGTTGAATCAGAATTATCTGTTGTCTATAAACAACAATCTCATGCACTATCGCAACAAAAAGAAGTTAATTCTAAGATTCAGGGACTATCACAAAAACTAAATGAAGCCAAAGTTGAATTTGCAAAACTTGAATCTGAAATAACTGATTCTAAAAATAGAATTAATTCAAATAACAACCGTCTAAATGAAATCGATTCCGAGTCTGTAAAATTACTTGCACTAAAAACTCGATTAGAATCAATAATAGAAAATCACAAAGCGACAATTGCTGAGCTTAAAGGTAGGATATCAGAACATGCTGGAAAACAGGGTAAAATAGATCATGATGTTGAAGAACTCAACTTTATCTTGGAGAAAGCTTCCAAAGCAGCTGCGCAATACGATGCAAAGATTCGCGTTGTTAAAAGTATCATGCATGAGGACTATACAATAGCTCATCTTAAAGAACACCGAGAAGAGCTTGGAATTGAAGGACTAGTCTATGAAATGATTTCTTGGGACAAGGAATACGAACGTGCTATTCTTGCTGCTGCATCTGATTGGATTAAATCATTTGTAGTCAAAGATTTTGGTACCTTGTTGAGCCTGGCTGATGTGGCACGCTCAAAAAAACTTCCAAAACTAAAAATCATTCCATTAGAGGCAATACCGAAATTTTCACTTGCTGTTCCAAACGACTCAGATGTATTGGGAGTTTTATCTGATTATGTTCAATGTGATTCAAAATATTCGGCATTACTGACATTTCTATTTGGTAATGTTTTACTTGTAAAAAATCAGGAATCTGCACTCCGACTATCAAAATCTGGCTACAAAACTGTCACAATAGATGGAGAGTTCTTTGAAGCCAAGGCGTCAGCTGTTGTAATTGATATTAACTCAAAGATATCCAAAGTCACAAAAATTATTTCTATGAGTACTTCAGTTGAAGGACTGCATCAATCCATTTCATTATTGAAAAAATACATACTTAAAAAAAGACTCTCAATTAAAAAAGTAGAGGGAATTATTCAAAATTATCGTGAAAGATTGTCTATATCGGAAACAGGTCTTGCAAATGCCGATATCAGCTACTCTGATCTAAAAATCAAAGTATCATCAATAGAAAAGACAAAATCTCAATTAGAATCAAGAATCACTCAGCTAAATAGGCATGTTGAGAAAATAATTCTTGAGCACTCAAAACAAGAATCACTAATACTATCTCTTGAAGACCGAATCACTCTCATGCATGAAAACTATGCAGATGGAGAAAACCACAGAATAGCTTCTGAGTTAGACCGATTAAATCAAAGACGCTCTGAGATCATGTCACGCCAATCAGCAATTGTCACAGAACTTAGAGAAAAAGAATCTCATCTTGCAACTCTATTGGCGCAGGAGGTTGGAGAAAAAACTAAAATGCAGAATTTGAGAGAAGAACAATCTTCACTTAATCATGAAAAACATGAAATCGAGGTTCGACTGAACCAGTTAGCTAAAGATAAAGACTTGTCAAGTGAAAATCTTGTAAAACTTAGAGAAAAAGAACAGAATCTTATTGCAACATCCGGAACTTCGATTACTAAACTCCAAGAATTTGATGGAAAGCTTGCAGAGTTAAACGAAAGGGAAAGAATTGTTACTAGGGAAATCAATGCATTGGAGCGTCAATCAGATTCTCTGTCACGTGATATTAGAGATATTGTAGAAAATGAAGCCAAGATCCAAAAGATTCTAGAAAAATACGGCTACCATGAAATCACTGAAACATTTGAGGTGGATTCAATGCTATCAACTCTGGAATCTGAAATGAATTCACTATCTACCAAGATTAACGCTACTGCACCACAAACCTTTGTAGAAATTTCAACCGGATATCGATCCATGTCTGATAGAAAGAACGAACTAGAAGAAGAAAGAAATGCAATTGTTAGATTTATTGAAGAAATTGATAAGGACAAACGTCAAACTTTCTTGGAGGCATTTGACAAAGTTGACAAAGAGATTCGTGATGCTTTCCATACGATGACTGGAGGTGAGGCCTGGCTTGAATTGCAAAATGAAGATGATATTTTCAATTCTGGAATATCTTATTTGATACAATTTCCTAACAAGCCAAAAAGAGAGTCTACATCAATTTCAGGTGGTGAAAAGACACTTGCAGCTATTGTATTTGTATTGGCATTACAAAAACTCAAACCATCCGTATTCTATTTGTTTGATGAAGTGGATGCACACTTGGATGCACCGAACTCTGAAAAACTTGCAAAAATTATCGAACAACGTTCTGCTGGAAGTCAGTTCATCATGGTATCTCTAAAAGATTCTGTAGTACAAAAAGCAAAATTGATTTACGGTGTATTTCCAAAGAATGGAGTATCACATGTTGTCACATACAAGGACAAGCGTATGCCTTCAATGACTAACTAGATTCTTTTTATTATGGCTAATGATTAGGCAGATTTCTTAAAATTCTCCATAGTTGAATAAACATAAATCAAAAATCCGTTCTAATTTTTCTCTGCCTATTCAAATTTTTAGGATCTGGTTCAACTATTGCATCAATTAGTGACTGGGTGTAAGGGTGTTTTGGATTTGACAAGACCTCGTCAATATCTCCAATCTCAACTATTTTTCCATGATATAGTATTGCAATTCTTTGTCCAAAATATCGAGCAGTAGCAAGATCATGCGTAATATACAAAAATGATATTTGGAGTTTTTCTCTTAACTCTTTCATTAATTCTAAAATTTCAGCCCTGATTGAAACATCTAACATGGATACTGGCTCATCAGCTATGATCATCTTTGGTTTTATTACTAGTGCTCTTGCCAAAACAACTCGCTGACGCTGTCCTCCAGATAGCATGTGTGGATATTTTTCCATAATGTCATTGGCAGGTTCGAGTTTAACTTGTTTTAAAACATCTTGAACTATTTCTCGTCGTTGCAAAGAATTACCAATTTTATAAATTTCCAGTGGCTCAGAAATAATTTGATGAATTTTCATTTGTGGGTTTATAGAGTCGTAGGGATCTTGATACACCATTTGTATTTCAGCGCGAATTTTTTCTAGCAAATCTGGATTATTTGATATCTCAACACCGTCAAAGATTATTCTCCCAGAATCTGGAATTATGGAATGAAGTATTAATTTTGCAATAGTTGACTTGCCTGAACCAGATTCACCTGCTAAGACTAGTGTCTGACCACGCTCAATGCTAAAAGAAACATCATCTACTGCTTTGACTAGCGATAACTGCCTACCAAAAAAGTTCCTTTTTGAATAATATTTTTTGAGATTATCTATCTGGAGTATTTTTTCCAATTAAGTATAATTCTAAAAATCAGTATATCAATTTAGTAGGCACGACCAAATATCGCATTTGTAATGCTGGGTTTTTTACAAAATACACACTTGCCTGAATTATTAGAAACAAATGGAATGACACGAATGTCTGCCCCAGTGTCTTCTTTAATCTGTTCCTCACATTCTCGCTTTCCACACCATGCCGCATCAATGAAACTTCCTTTCTCGAGTGCTTCTTTGAACTCGGAATACTCTGATGTTTTTGCCGTTTTCTGATCTAACATTTTTTTAGCGGCAGTAAACATTTCATCTTGAATTTTTTGTAAAATTTTATCAATTTCAACTGTGATTGAATCCATAGGTAGGTCTATTTTCTGTTTCACATGTCTAGTTGCATACATTACCTTGTTTTTATCTAAATCTTTGGGGCCAATCTCAATTCGTAATGGAACCCCACGCATTTCCCATTCGTTATACTTGAAACCCGGTGTTAACTGGTCACGTCTATCCACATGAACGCGTAACCCCTTCTCTTTGAGTAATTTTTCAACCCTATCCGCAGCTTCGTTTACACGCCCTGCATCATTTTCATTATAGTAAATTGGAACAATGACAATCTGAATTGGTGCAATTCTTGGAGGTAATACTAAGCCCTTATCATCACCATGAACCATTATGGTGGCACCAATTAGTCTCCAAGAGACACCCCAGGACGTCTGCCATGCAAAAGTCTCGGCATTATTTTTGTCCAAGTATTTTACCTCAAATGGTTTTGAGAAATTCTGCCCAAGAAAATGTGATGTGCCCATCTGAAGTGCTTTTCCGTCAGGCATTATAGATTCCATTGTGGTTGTATATACAGCTCCGACAAACTTTTCCTTTTCACTTTTCTTACCTGTGATTACTGGTATAGCTAGCTCCTCTTCAACGGTTTTTTTGTAAATATCTAAAATCTCGATGACTTCACTTTCAGCTTCTTCTTTTGTGGCATGTACGGTGTGACCTTCTTGCCACAAAAATTCAGATGTTCTCAGAAATGGCTTGGTCGCTTTAATTTCCGCACGCAAGGCCGTATTCCAAAAATTAATTTTTAACGGAAGATCACGCCATGACTGAATCCATTTTGAATACATTGAATATGCTAAAGTCTCTGAAGTAGGCCTCAATGCTAACCTGTCACCAATTTCATTCTCACCTGAGTGTGTTACCCAAAATACTTCTGGCGTAAATCCGGCAAAATGATCCGATTCTTTAGCAAGCAAAGATTCTGGTATCAAGACTGGCAAAAAGCCATTTCTGTGCCCAGTTGCCTTGAATTTTTTATCTAATATCTCTCTAATTGATTCCCATATGGCATATCCATCTGGTCTTAGAACTATCAATCCCTTCACTGGGGCATAATCTGCAAGCTCTGCTTTGAGTACTACCTGAGTGTACCATTCAGAAAAATCATCTTTTTTTGATACTGTGATTCCCGAACTTTCTTTACTCAACTTGAGTGTTTTTACAGAGTGAAGTAAATGAGCCTTTCCTAGATCATAATTTTACTTCAATAATTCGAAGTGAAAAATGCCTGGAAATGATATACTGATTTGGCAAGTTCAATTTTAGTGAAATCAAATACTCAATAAAACCTAGTCTAACTATTTTTTCAGTGGTGAACCCTTACACAAAACTTTGCCCATGACTCTAGATTGAAAATTAGAGCATACAAAGCACTGAATGAATGATGTATTGCCTTTTAGTACTGGACAATCTACATACTCTTGTTTCATTTTCTTGAGCATCTTTGGACTAACGCCCTTGAGCTTGAGTTTTCCTTTATCGTCCATCATGCCAGAAGCTTTAAGCTCTGCTTTAACTTCGTCAGTTAATTTTTGAGCTTTTTCGGATTCTTTAACCTCAACTTCAAATTTATGCTCTAGTTCATCCATTGACTAAAATTTCCTATGCCATGATTTAACGGTAACGTTTGCGATCTAAAAATAAAATTCAACTTTTATATTGATAGATTTGAGCCAAAAATTAGAAAAAATTGCTTGCCATTTTTGATGTAGAGGGGGTTTTATTTGATGCAGAATATCTTCCAATTCTTGCTGAAAAAATAAACAAGCAGGACGAAATTTGGGCAATTACTAGAAAAGGCATTCAAGGATTAATCAATTGGGAGGAAGGACTTAGAACTAGAGTTGATGCATTACGTGGTTTAAGTTATGAAGTTTGTAAGGAGGTAGCAGATGATTTACCGATAATGTCTGGGGCAATTCAGACTTGTCGGACACTCAAAGCCGCCGGTTGGAAAATAATGGCAGTTTCTGGAGGTTTTACAATTATGACTGATAGACTAAAAGAACAATTAGGTCTAGATTTTGTTTATTCAAATGAATTATTATTCAAAGATGGAAAATTAGATGGAGTCAAAATCAACGTAACTTCAGATAAGGCAAAATCTGCGAGAGTAAAAATTTCAGAATGGAATGAAAAAAGGGAGAACATTGTTGTTACGGTGGACGGTGCAAACGATCTGACCCTTTTTGATATCTGTGGTCTAGGAGTCGCATTCCGTGCTCAGGATATTGTAAAAGACAAGGCAGACAAAATTATTGAAGAAAAGAATCTAACAAATCTCATTCCACTAATTAATTCTAAATATAATCTGAATCTTGAATTACAGACACTTGCCTGATTAATTCTTAATGACACTTTTTCAATAAATAATTTCAAATTAAAAACAAATCAAGTTAAATTACAATACTACTCGCATTATCTATTGTTGGAAATAATACCTGTATGCATTAAAGGAAATATTGTTCAAGGAGATGACCTTGTGGAAAAGTTCTCATCTAGTTTTAAAGAAATACGAGATGGGGATATAATCATAATAGCCCAAAAAATAATTTCAAAACAAGAAGGTAAAATAATTGAGCTTGCAAAAGTTATACCTTCAATTCTTTCATTGGGAATTGCTGCTCAATACAACAAGGATCCAAAACTCGTAGAAGTGATTCTCTCAGAGGCTAAAAGAATTGTTCGGTTGGAATCAGGTATTATAATCACCGAAACTCATCATGGATTTGTATGTGCAAATTCCGGAGTTGATGAGAGTAATCTGCCAACTGGATTTGCTTCAATGCTTCCAGAGAATCCAGACCTTTCTGCTTCAGAATTTGCAAAAAAAATATCAACAAAATCGGGAAAAAAAGTAGCAGTAATAATTTCTGATACTTTTGGTAGGCCATTTCGGGAAGGCCAAACAAACGTCGCTATTGGCGTTTCTGGCATTAAAGTATTAGATGATTATGAAGGAAAATCTGATACTTTTGGCAGAACCCTGCGTGTTACAAAAATAGCTCAAATTGATGAGTTATGCGGTGCCGCTGAATTGGTGATGAAAAAATTAAAAAATTGCCCATTTGCAATAATCCGTAATTTTGATTATCAATGGTCTGATGATAAAATTCAAACTATAATTCGTTCCAAGCAAACCGATCTGTTTCGATGAGTCTACAAAAGATTATAATCATTGCATTAAATTTTTAATTAATTTGGGATATATCAAGGCAGAATTACACTGTCATAATTCTTTTTCAAACTATCATGTTGGAGAAAATGATACACCGTTTGATTGCGATATAACAATATCACAACAATTGGAGAGAGCTCATGCACTAGGATTAGATGCGTTATTTGTGACTAATCATAACACTCTTGATGGTTATTCACAATTATTACAATACAAAAATAATCATGAGAAATACAAACATATTCAAATTTTTCAGGCCGAAGAAATTACTACTGATACTGGAGCACATGTGATTGCATATGGAATTCACAAAGAAATTAGAGGTGGGCAAAATTTAGATGAAATCCTTGATCAAATACGGGACCAAGATGGAATTTCTTGTGCACCACATCCTTTTAGCTTATTAGATGCGTTACGAAATCAAGCAGCAAAATGTGATCTAATTGAGATTTTTAACAGCAATAACGTTGATGTAATATCAAATGCACGTGCTACAGAGTTCTCCTTAGAGCACAATAAAATCGGTGTTGCGGGAAGTGATTCTCATGTATTATCTACATTGGGTAGGTGTACTAATGTGATAGAATCAGAAAACTCACTTGATGATGCAATTCATGCAATGCGCCATAATAAAATCAAAATTCATCAAACTGGATATGCCAAAGAAAAGGAAACACTAGAGCACATAAAATACAAAATCAACAACTCCCAGGATTATCTGGCAGAATATATTCGAGAAAACTATCCTAATTCTCAGTGGATGATGTCCCTTTTACTAAAAATTTACAACCTCAATCAAAATAGCTATGTGTGGTCACTTGTTTACAAATTGGCAGTATTTCTAATGAAACGTGTGTCTAGTAAAATAAACATTCATGGATATGATCCATCCAAACTGCATGATCGAAATCTTGCAACAATGCTTAGGATGGCAATCTGATTACAGAATCTTTATCAGTTAGATTGCACTATTTCTTCCATGCAAGTTCAACAGGTAGCTGAGAAACTACTAAAGCTTAGTCCATCAGTTAGAGTTGTAACTATCTGTGACATGAATGGCAAAGCGCTTTTTTCTGCACGTTCTAGTCGTGTCAAAATGCTTCTCTCAAAACAAGAGAGCAAATTGTCATTACTTAACGCCGCACGTGCATGGAAAATTAGAAAAAAGCTAGAAAAGAAATTAGGAAAATGCAAATACGTTTTGGCCGAATATGGCAATGTGAAAAGAGTAACAATGCCTGCGGGTTCAAATCATTTGCTATTCATCACTACGACATCAGCATATGATCACAAAAAAGTGGTAAATCGAGTAAGAACCTTCCGTTAGGGTTCTCCTCCAATTTTTTGTATTTTGTATCGCTTAGAGTTTTCTTCTGCCAGTACCACGACCAGTACCGACCCACATTCCTTTCGTTGATGATGTGTTTGATGATGTGTTTGATGAGCTAGAGATATCGCCGAATTTTATCTTCGCCGTACCTCTTCCCATTGAAATATATTCATTTTTGGCTTCCTGTTTTTTCTGTTCACTGTATTCCTTGAATGCCGGACCAGTCCAATTGTCGTCTTTTTTCTCTTCTACACGTCTTGATGTTCCTCTACCGCCAATTCTGATGATTCCCATCGACTCTATTATGGGTGAATCAAACTAATAAGATTATAGGGTACAAATCATCAAATTTTTCTAAATTGCTTAGCTTTCCCTAAAATCTTTGAAATTTCTAAATAGATTTTAATATAGAAATTTCTATTTTTTCAATATTGAGTACTGTTAGTAAAAAACTGGATGCACGTGGATTATTCTGCCCAGAACCAGTCTTTAGAACAAAAATGGAAATCGAAAGAATGCAGGTAGGTGAGACTCTTACTGTTTTAGCTGATGATCCAAATGCTGAAGAAGATATTTCACGTTGGGTTAAGCGAACAGGACACGAACTTTTGTCATTGAATAAAAACGATAACTCTCTAGAGTTTCTCATTAAAAAGGTGAAATAGTTTCTGGCTAAAGTTGTACTAGGTCCTGAGGTATTAGATAGAGTCGGTAATACTCCCCTTGTAAAACTGAGTTTGTCAAATAACCAAATTCAATATTTTGCAAAGCTAGAAAGTCATAATCCGTTTGGTTCTGTAAAAGATAGAGCGGCATACTGGATGATAAAAGATGCTGAAGAAAAGGGACGATTGAAAAAAAATCACACTATAATCATTGAGCCTACATCTGGAAATACTGGAATCGCCTTGGCAGGAATAGCAAGTCTATTGGGATATGAAGTGGAAATAGTGATTCCTGAAAAAGCCTCAGAAGAGACCAAAAAAATTATTGCAAAACTTGGTGCCAAAATTTATGAAACTAGTGATGATCTATGTCCCAAAGTAGGAGCAGGAACTGATCAAAGTATCGCATTGGCAACATCAATTGCATCATCTCGTCCGGACAAGTATTACTCACCAAATCAATACTCCAATGAGGCAAATTTTCTAGGACACTATAGGGGAACTGGACCAGAAATCTGGAAACAAACTGAAGGAAAAATCACCCATTTCTTTACTGGTGTAGGTACGGGAGGAACTATAACTGGAATTGGAACGTATCTGAAAGAAAAAAATCCCAACATTATGATAATTGGATGTCAGCCGCAAAAAGATCACCTCATTCAAGGATGGAGAAACTTTGAAGAATCTGCAAAACCTGATTTGTATTTGAGAAGAGAAAAAATAGTGGATGATTGGGCACATGTATCAAATCAAGAGGCCTTTTCGGTAGTCAAGGAAGTTTTCGAAAAAGATGGCATGTTAATTAGCCCATCCTCTGCGGCAGTTTATGCTTGTATGAAAAAATACAAAATTGACTCACAAGCCTGTGTTGTAGGAATATTTGCAGATGATGGTAGAAAATTCAAGAGTGTCTATGCTAAACAGCAAATAATGTCAGAAAATGAATTTGATACTGCATTAAAAAATGCAAAACATCTTTCTAATATTGCTTACCTGTAATCTCTGACTTATTTATTTTCAACTAGGTATCTATCCACATCAATTGCTGCCATACAACCATAACCTGCAGCAGTAATTGCTTGTCTGTATCTGTGATCGTGGACATCGCCAGCAGCGAAAACCCCTGGTACGTTAGTCTTTGTATTTTCTTTGAGTTTGATGTATCCCTGCCCGTCTAATTCTATTCTATCAACGAAAATTTTTGTATTTGGTTCATGACCGATTGCGACAAAAACTGCACCTGCTGTCAGAGTTGTTTTTTGACCTGATTTGACATCTGTTAATACTGCACTAGATACTCTCTCTTTACCCTGAATATCTTCAAGTATGCTATTCCAATGAATCTGAATCTTTGGATTTGACATTGCACGTTCTTGCATTACTTTGCTTGCGCGTAACTGATCCTTTCTGTGAATGAGGTGCACCTTACTTCCGAATTTTGTTAAAAATGTGGCCTCTTCAACTGCGGAATCTCCTCCTCCAACTACAATTATTTCCTGATTTCTAAAAAACGGACCGTCACATGTAGCACAATATGAAACACCACGTCCACCAAATGTTTGCTCGCCAGCAATACCGAGTTTTCTAGGTGATGCACCTGTGGCAATAATCACTGCTTTGCATTCGTATTCTTCTGATGCAGTTAAAATCTTGAATGGCTTGTGTCTGAAATCTACGTCAATTACCTCATCATCAATTATGGTTGTCCCCATTCTTTCGGTCTGTTTTCTCATGGTGATCATCAGATCAGGACCCATGATTCCATTTTCAAATCCTGGATAATTTTCAACATCCGTAGTATTGACAAGTTGACCTCCTGGCAAAATGCCAGATAGGATTAATGTCTCGTGTCTTGCTCTAGAGCAATAGATTCCAGCAGTGTATCCTGCAGGACCTGCACCGATAATAATTACGTCGTACTTTGTTTTTCTTTTCTCAGTCTTTGGAAACTCTTTTTCCATCATCATGGTCGAGCCACCGTCTGAAGCCATCATAAAAGTGCCATTTTTTTTGAATAATTTAAAGTCAACCAATCCTTGATTGCTTTTTCATGTTTTGCGCACAGTCGACCAAATTCTAACTGTGAATACAACAGATCGCGTTGCCAATGAGCGTTGTTCAAACGACAGTCAAGCAAATCACAAAATGATTCTCCAAAGATATAGTAAAAAATTGCCTGAAGGGCGTAGCCCTGTACTATCTTATCTAACCTACTGTCATGATATTCTAGATACGTCCCTTTGTATTTTTCCTTAATAGAATCAATATTTAGCCCAATTCCGTAGTTTTTCATCAAGTCCATGTAATATTCACGAGGCTTTGCAGGGGCTTCTATGATTCCAGTGGTGGAAATTATTGCGGGGTTGGAACCAATTAGTGCTCTACCATGATACCTGTAATCGGAATTATCGAAAGTGCAAGTTAGTTTGTTAGTTAATACCAAATGCAAAATATCACTCTCGGACTCGTCATTGCCAATAAGACCTGTTAGAATTTTTTGTAACTCAAATCCGTCATAGAGAACAATGTTTTCTGTCTCGGCGGAATTAACAAATGATTCAAACTCGAACTGTACTTCCTCAGTAGTTGGGTCATGAATTTGAAATTCCTGTCTATAGTTGTAAACTCTGGTTCTGGCAACATCATGTGCGACATCTAATCCCTTTTGATGGAAAATATTTTTTCTCTTTATGACGGGGACTCTAAAAAAATCTTGTAAAAAATTTGCTAAAGAATCAAAATTTATTTCAGGTACCGACGGCTCCTCGTAGAGAAATATTTTTGATAATAACACGTTTAGCTTCGATTTAGCTCTTTCAATTTCTGAGCAGTAATCTCTGCTGCTCTTTTTCCTGAGAATAACATGGAACCAAATGTGGGACCCATCCTTGGAAGCCCATGTGTTTCTGTGACTGACATTCCGGCAATTACAAGTCCTGGATAAATTTCCCCCGTGGATTCAACTACTTTGTCTTCCCCATCTTCAACCCACATTGGATTCATTCCTTTCCAGTCGACAAGCTTTCTATCTACTAGTCTTTTTACTGCAACTGAATCATGACCAGAAGCATCAATTACCATCTTTGATTCTAAGGCAACTGGATCAACACAAGTGATGTTCCTTGGCAAAGCAGATACTGGCATCCAGTTCACGACCAGTCCTGAAACTCGACCATATTTCAAAATTAGATCATCAAATTTAGTCAGATTCAAGAATTTTACACCTGCATCACATGTAGCTGCAATTAGCTTTGAAACTGCATGTGGTCCTGCGGTAATGTATAGTCCTTCAGTTGCTTGCTTGTATGGTACACCTAACTCATCCCAGATTTTTTGTGCTGGAGCTCGTACTGTTACTGGATTCATCATATATCCGCCCAACCAGTATCCGCCACCAAGATAGTTGTTTTGCTCTATGATCAAAACCTTGTAACCCATTAATGATAATTCACGTCCGGCTGTTAATCCAGCTGGACCTGCTCCTATGATTATGACATCAGAAGTAATTCTTTCTTTGAATACTGCAAAAAACTCATCAGCAATGGCTCCAGTAATTTTTGCTTCATTTACGTCGGCAAAAATTTTTGTTCTTGTCTGTGCACTTTGCATAAAACTAGCCCAAATTAAATTACATTAATAGTTTATTGTCATTAGTTTTTCAATTACTTAGGAGAAACTAAGAATTAGGAAAATACTGCACTTGAATTAGCGGGCTCGGCAAATTGTGATTCTTATCAAAAATTTATATCCGATTTTAAGTGAAGCTAGTTGAATTTGAGTACTCTAACTAAACAGTCTCGAGATGGCAAAAAACCAAAGGTTAACTGGGCACGAATTGAGGAAGCCGACCACTTTGCTGAAATGGTAAAAAAATTCCGACAAGGCAAACTAGAGCCTGATCTTTTTAGAAGATTTAGATTGCAAAATGGTGCATATGGCACTCGAATGACCGATGATTATGCTATGGTTAGAGTGAAGCTTCCGGCAGGAGAAGTATATCCTCATCAACTAGAACGACTAGCAACACTCTCTGAACAATATTCTATTGGTTCAGCACATGTTTCAACAAGACAAAATCTGCAATTGCACTGGGTTATACTAGAAGATGTTTCAGAAATAATGAGAAGCCTCGCCGAAGTAGGCCTAACTTCCCGAGAGGCATGTGGTAATGCCGTTAGAAATGTAATGTGTAGTCCTTTGGCAGGTGTTTGTAAGGATGAAGAATTTGATGTGACACCTTATGCCATTGCAACTGCCAAATTTTTCTTAAGAAACCCACTAAACCAATCATTGCCTAGAAAGTTCAAGTTCAATTTCACCTGCTGTGAAAAACATGGAATGGCTAGAATGGTTGACGTTGGACTAATCCCACAAACTAGGACAATAAATGGACAATCTCGAAGAGGCTTCAAAATATTCCTCGGAGGAGGATTGGGAAACAAATCATTTGTTGGACATCAATTAGAGGATTGGACTCCTGAAGAAGATTTACTGTACACATCAATTGCGACAATTAGAATTTTTGACAGATTAGGAGATAGAAAACATCTGGAGCGCAACAGAATGAGATACTTGGTTGACTCGATGGGTTGGGAACAATTCCAAAGTCTTGTTCTCAAAGAAAGGGCTCTGGTAAAAATGGCCCAATCTGTTATCGTCAAACTCTCAGTTGACTCAACTCCACAGAAGCTAGACACCAATATCAGAATAACTGGATTTGAAGGAAAATCAATCCCTGATGGATTCTCTAGATGGCGAAAGGGTAATACTTTTGCACAAAAACAATCTGGATACTATTCTGTTTCTATAACACTTGAAGCAGGCGACATTACTGCTAACCAACTTCGCACAATCTCAGAAGTCTCTAAAGATTTTTCCGCAGAGGGCTATGCGAGAACTGGTTTTGTTCAGGATATTTATCTCAGATATGTTGCAGAATCAGACCTTCCAAGGCTTTATGCAAAATTAATTGATGTCGGATTGGCAAATCCAGGCTCACTTACAATGGTTCATCCAGTTGGCTGCTCAGGTACCACATCCTGTAATCTGGCTCTAACGAATTCACACAGACTAGCAAAGGAAATACAAAGAAAATTCATCGAATTAAAACTTGATCAGGACGAAGATCTCAGAGAATCCTCAATCAAAATAAGCGGATGTCCTAATTCTTGCGGCCAACACGAAATTGCTACCATTGGATTCTTTGGGGGTGGTGGACGTTCTGGCAAAGATATGTATCCTGTATATCAAATGTCTTTGGGTGGACGGTCTGACGGTGAGACGATGCTTGGAGTAAACGTGATGAGGATTCCAGCAAAGCGTGTCATACCTGCCGTTCTAAAACTCATTGAGACATTCAAGGCAAACAAAAAGCAGGAAGATGATTTCAAGTCATGGATTCACAAGATCATTACAGGGCATGCTGATTCACAGGTCAGAACTGTCGATGATATTAAAAAAACACTCTTGCCATTTACACAGGCTCCGTCAATTGAACAAGACAAGGATTTCTATGCTGACTATGGTAGTGACTCTAGCTACCATACGAGAACCGGCAAGGGTGAATGCGCTGCTTGAAAAAACCAACAATTGATGCAGATTATCTACGAGGGCAAATCCGTGATAATAGTATTAGAATTATAGATGTTAGGCGATCTGAGGATTACAAAAAAGATCACATTCCAAAATCTGTAAATCTCCCACTTGCGGAGCTCTTAGCCGATGATTCACCAGAAAACGTACTCAAAATAACACAAAAACTGGGAATAGATGATCAGACCCCTGTAGCAGTTTATGATGATACGTTTGGAGCGTTGGCATCCAGAGTTGCATGGACTCTTCAATATCTTGGGCACTCTGATGTATCACTCTTGGAGATGACTTATTCTCAATGGAAAGGCCTTGGTTTGGAAGTTGATAGCTCAGAGAACGTGCCATCACAAAAGACTCATTCTGTAAAACTCAGACCTGAGATAATGGCAACTGCTGACTATTTGGAAAAGGCCAAAGAAAACAAAAATGTCATTGTGATTGATAATCGTGAACGATTAAACTATCTGGAACAACACATTCCTGGAGCAATCAATATTCCGTATCTAACACTTTCATCTGAAAATAGAATTCTCAAGCCAAAAGAGGAACTAAAACGACTACTCAAAAACCGAAACATACCAGAAAATTCGGAAATTATTACTTACTGTGGAAGTGTTGGAACACTCTCAGGGCTTGCTTATTATGCCCTACAATCTGCCGACTATCAAAATGTTAGACTCTACGTGCGCTCTTTCAAAGAGTGGAAAGGACTAAACAAACCAATCATAAAGCAAGAAAACGCCAATTATTGGGACCTGTCAGCAGAATAACTATACTTGCCCGCGTAGCTTTTTGGTAATCACGGCTTCCACACTATCTAATAATCCTAGAATCTTTTCCTTGTTTTCTTTAAGATAATCCAAACCCTTGTCTTCTAGTCTTACCTTGTATAGTCTAATCTCGCGATGCTCATCTAGGAATTGTTCTATCATGGCAGCTCCAAGTTTTTCAGCATCAATAAATGAGCCAAAGTTTTTGATAATTTTTTCGACATCTTCTTCTTCAATTGCAAGCTTTGTTGATTGAATTGCCTCACTAACATCTCTGAGTGATTTGATAGTGCCTGGTAGCTTCTTGGTTGTACCAATAAGACTTTTTTTCTCAACACCGATTTTTTCTGCCATTTCTGGTTCTATGTCATAAGTATCAATCTTGTTGAGTCCTTGTCGTTTTTCATTTTTAATAATTAGTCCTTTTTGTAATAGTTTTCTAAGAGAATCTTCGACCTCTTCTTTACTTACAAATGTCGTCCATACAATTGCACCAATTGTATGATAGCCTTGTCGTATTGATTCAAAGACCACAAGCTCTACTATTCTTCTAAAACTTTCCTCAATTTTGATATTTGAAAAATCCTTATCTCTTACTGCGCGTTTTGCATTTTTAACATCAATTTCAATTGAACGTTTTAGGGATTCTATTGATTCAGGAATTTCATTTAGCAGTGATAAATAGCACGCCTTGTTGTACCATGCCATACCAAATGTTGGATCTGACTCGATTGATTTTTCAACACAATCTAGGGCCTTTGGATATTGTTTTTGTTGATAATGAACCAATGACTTGAGATTCCATGCTTCGGAATTTGCAACGTCCAAATCTAGCACTTTATCGTATGCTTGTAGAGCTCCTGCATAATCATCCAAGTGGAATTTAGAATATCCCATTTTTAGCAGCGCTTCGATATTGTTAGGATCAATTCTAATTATTTGATCAAATACTTTGACTGCATCTTCAAGACGCTCGTCTGCCATTAGGTGAATGCCTTTTTTCAGAAGTTTTGTCTGCTGATACTCTGCATTTACCAGACTAGTACTAGTATCATCAACTGGCTTTGGTAGGTTTTTGTCTTCTTTTCCTTCCAAACTCTTTTTCATTTGTGATTTTTGAAGATAATTCGAATAAATACCAAGCTGATCATAATTAAGCTAGGCAACTAGGTTCCACATAGAAAATCCAATATACTTGCAGATTACAACCTGTTTGATGTCCACAGCGGCTAGGAGAATTGACGTTTCTGGAGAGGCACCGTTTAAGCAATCTGGTGTTTATGAGGTAGAAATTTCGATTTGTGATTCTCCACCTTTAAAAGAAGAGATCAGTATGAAACGATTTCCTTCGCTATGGCACGAGCGTTTTCACTTGCATGTCAAGGATTCAAAATTCACTCAAACTCTAGGTTCTAGCTCAAACCCTATTCCTGATTCTGTCTTTAGACAGTCTGCTGTTTGGATAGTTGTTAGCGATCAATTCTCATCCATGTATTCAGTCTTTCAATTCCAATTAACTACATCAGATAGTTCTGCCAAAAAAGAAACTATATCATTTTCTGAAAATAAATCTGAAACTGGATATCTCGAAGAGCAATCTCCTCGTGAGGAACGCACAAAGAGAACATCACAAGGCTTGCAGGGATTTAGAGGACCATCAGGACCAACTGGGCCGCAAGGTGAACGCGGCCCAACTGGACTACAAGGTCCACCGGGTGTTCAAGGCGATAAAGGTCCACAAGGTCCACCAGGCGTTCACGGAGATAAAGGCCCAACTGGTTTTCAGGGCGACAAGGGTGACAAAGGCCCATCAGGACCACCGGGCGACAAGGGTGAAAAAGGCGACAAGGGAATTACTGGTGATAAAGGCGACAAGGGTGACAAAGGCCCATCAGGTCCGCCAGGCGACAAGGGTGACAAAGGCCCATCAGGTCCGCCAGGTGACAAGGGCGTTACAGGCCCAATTGGAATTCAAGGCGATAAAGGTTCGACTGGACTACAAGGACCATTAGGCGACAAAGGAGTAATTGGCCCACCAGGACCAATTGGTGACAAAGGCCCGACAGGTCCAGTAGGTTCACAGGGTGATAAAGGAATTCAAGGACCATTGGGAGAACGTGGTCCCAGAGGTCCACAAGGCCCAGCTGGCGATAAAGGACAATTAGGACCAATAGGACCTGCAGGTGAAAAGGGACCTAGAGGTATTCAAGGTGAAGTTGGTGATAAAGGCCCACAAGGACCACAAGGACCTGCTGGAGAAAAAGGATTAACTGGAGTTCCAGGCCCGCAAGGCGAACGTGGTCCGAGAGGTCAACAAGGTCCACCCGGAGAAAAAGGATTAACAGGCCCTACTGGACCACCTGGCGATAAAGGTCAGACAGGTCCACAAGGCCCACAAGGTGAACCAGGACCTCAGGGATTAGCAGGAGAACAAGGTCCACAAGGCCCACAGGGAATTCAAGGCCCACAGGGTGAGAGAGGTCCTATAGGGCAACGTGGTCCTTCAGGTGACAAAGGCCCGCAAGGCCCACAAGGTCCTGCCGGTGACAAGGGTCCAAGAGGCCCACCAGGCCCACCAGGTCCGATGGGTTCGACTGGCATGTCAGATGAGCAAAAAGCACTTTTCAAAGAACTACTAGAGGTTTTGACTTCAAAAAATATCATTTCCACAGAAGAGCAGATAAAATTAATGAGTTATCTATACTAGTATGAGCGAACCAAAAAATAAAATTGATTTTAAAATGCTTGATTATGAGCGAATAGGTGGGGATTTTGTTGCCTTTAAACTCGAAGATGGCGCGCTAGTCAAAGTAAAAGTTGATCTTGATCGTGTAGGTATTGCACTTAATCATAAGAATCCTGATGGGACTCCTCATTATGCCATTAATACATCAGTAAAAATCTCAATTATTCCTAATGATAGAAAATTTTCTGTAGAAAAGGGACTCAAAGACAAGCAGGCACCACCACCCCCAAGTCAAATGTTTAGTTAGTAGAAAAATAATATTTCGCGTCAATCAAAAGATTGACGCGTTTGGATTTTTATCTTCGTTTCTTTGCTGCTTTCTTTGCAGTTTTTCGCTTTGCTGCTTTACGTTTTGGAGCTGCCTTTCTTTTTGGAGCTGCCTTGCGTTTAGCTGCTTTACGTTTAGTAGCCATTACAAAATCTGATGTCTGGTGGTTTTTCTATAGTAATACTAAACAAAATTACACCAAGTGATTACATAATGTACACGATTTTTTTTTCACAAAAAAATTTCTGATCGCAAAGATCTCAATAAACACTTTCAGCTGACGGCCTTTTTCCTTGCAACCATCTTGTATGATTGGAAATTGTGCATTTGTATTGTCTTCTGCGCTTGTATGTAGCATTCTTTGCAACAAAAATTATTTCTTGTTTTGTCTTGATCATGCAATAACTGCACCAACGACTCTCTGTTTCTTGATCCATTTTTCAACTATCGTGTCTTAATTATTGTTAAAACATCTTCATCTTGTAAGATGTGTTGTAGTCCAACTCTTTGTCCGCCGAACTTGACACTTTTTCCCCACACCAAACCATATCGGAATTCTTTTTTCATACTTCTGTGCAATTTATTGCAAACATCTTCGATTGTGGAATTTCTTCTAATGATTAATGGCTCTTTGAAATCAGTCTCGCCGCCTTTTGGCCTCATATACAGTCGAATAAAATCTAATTTTTCATAGATTTTTTCTTTCAACATTTCTATATTTAGTCCAGAGTCTGCAGAAATTGGAATTACTTCGGACTTGACTTTTGCAGTTACCTCCTTTACAAATTTAGGATCAACTAGGTCGACTTTATTGAGTACTGTAATTGATTCAGCATAGCTCTTATCGCCTGTTAAATAATCGACTAATTGTTCTGAGGTAATATCTTCGCGTATTACGACGCGAGCACTAGTATAACCATACACATTGAGAATCTCTCGAACCAGTTTTTCAGACATTAATCCAAGTTTTACTTGTTGAGCTACTGCCACACCACCAGTTGATGCCTTTTCAACGACGATATTGGGTGGCTTTTGGTCTAATCTTATTCCGATATTTCCAAGCTCGGTTCGTAGAACATTTTCGTGATATGGCTGAAATACATCTAATACCAAAATAACCAAATCAGCACTACGTGCAACGGAGAGAATTCTTTTTCCCAGCCCCTTTCCTTTTGATGCGCCTTCAATGATTCCGGGAAGATCTAATACTTGAATTCTCGCTCCTCGATATTCCATAATTCCTGGAACAACTGTTAGAGTTGTAAATTGGTAAGCACCTACTGCTGAACGAGAGCCAGTAATTTTGTTCAATAGTGTGGATTTTCCGACACTTGGTAATCCGATAAAGACAACTGTCGCATCACCTGTTCTTTTTACATCAAAACCTTCCGAACTAATTCCTGATTTTTTTGTTGCTACTGATTCTTGTTCTCGTTTTAGTTTTGGAATCTTGGCTTTTAGTAAACCTTTGTCGTGTTCAGTAGCCTTGTTAAGCTGTGTCTGATGAATTTGATCCTGAATTGCCTTAATTTTTTCTGGAATTCCCATTATGTTTCAAATAAGAAGTTATGAAATGCAAATAAAATCTTTTGATTGATTATTATCTAGGTTGACGGAAATTTAGTCATGAGACGCAAGACTTTTGCAGTCGATATTGATGGTACAATAACTGAAAATGGGGGCGGGAGAATACATCTTGGCGCACTGAATTCTTTACGTCATATGAAAAAAATGGGACATAATGTGATTTTAGTTTCAGGAAGATCATCTGTTGAAGCATACCTTCTTGGGGTCTTTGGAGGACTTGATTCAATCGGCGTTGGTGAAAATGGTGGGTGTATTACTTATGGAGTAAATGAACATCATTTAATAGGAAATAAAGACAAATGTCTTGACGCCCTGAAATTAATTCGTACAAAAATTAACAATGTGCAAGAAAAACCCGTATTTCCTAGAATGACTGAAGTGGTTCTTGAGAGAACATTTGATATCATGGATGCACAAAAAATCACTCACAATGCATCATTGGATGTGATACTTGCTGATAGTCAATATGCAATCCACATAAACTCTGCAGGTATTGACAAGACAGTGGGATTCAAAGAGGTAATGAAGAAACTAGATATTCATACTGAGGATGTAATTGCGATCGGAGATAGTGATACTGATGTTCCATTATTCAAAATGGCTGGCTATAGCATTGCAGTAGGTAATGCATTCGATGAGGTCAAATCACATGCAAAAATGGTAGTATCTTCTCATGCCGGAGATGGTGTCATAGAAGCACTTGATCGACTTGCACCAAATCTTTCGGAGTTGTAGTGATGAGCTTTAGAGTTTTGTTAGAGGAAATAAGAAAAAATCTCTTGCTGATATTAAAAGATCAAAAAATATCTGACCTTACATTTGCATTAGAGCCTGCTAAGGAAGGATTTGGAGATATTAGCTGCAATGTCGCATTTTTGGCAGCAAAGAGGCTCAAGATGAAACCCAATGAAATTGCTCAAAATATTTCCAAGCAGTATGAAAAATATCTTGACGGCTTGGTCCTCAAAGTTGAAGCTCATCCGTCTGGGTATGTTAATTTTTATGCAAATGATGCCAAGCTATCTCAAATAATTATCAAAGAATCACAAAACAAAGATTTTGGTTCTATTGCTATTGGTAATAACAAAACAATCACTGTAGAGCATACAAGTGTTAATCCCAATAAAGCACTTCATGTCGGACATGTACGAAACGTTGTTGTTGGAGATTCCATAATTAGAATTCTCAAAAAGGCAGGATATAGAATCAACACATTGAACTATGTTGATGATTCAGGACTACAGGTTGCGGACATTTTACTTGGGTTTAAACATCTCGGATTTGAATTAGAGCCACCATCAGGAATAAAATTCGATCACTATTGCGGTGATGAAGTTTATGTCAAAACAACTGAAAAATATCAAACTAATCCAGAACTCGAACAAAAAAGAAATCAAATTCTCAAGGAAATCGAAGATGGGAATTCGGATACTGCTAAATTTGCTTTCGAGATTACATCACGCGTGCTCTCTGAGCAATTAAAAACTTGCTGGAGGATTGGAGCATCATATGACTGTCTGAATTTTGAATCCGAAATTGTTCGCTCCAAGTTATGGCCTGAAATTTTTGAAAAGCTAAAACAAATGAATCTAATAAAATTTGAATCTGATGGAAAAAACAAAGGATGTTGGGTGATTTTAGGAGATGGGGAAGAAGACAAGGTATTGGTTAGAAGCAACGGAACTGCAACATACATTGCAAAGGATATACCATATGCTGCATGGAAGCTAGGGCTAGTAGAGGATCCATTTTATTATAAAAAATATTCTGAACAATCTGATGGTAAAATATTGTACCAAACAAGTCTACTGAGAAATGATTTACCAAAACGTGATTACTCCTCTGATAAAGTAATAACCGTAATTGATTCAAGACAAGCAAGGCTTCAAGATATTATTACGGGGTTAATGGCCAAGTTCTCTGAGAATAAAAAAGAATACATACATTTGTCTTACGAGTCTGTCACATTATCATCTGAAACGGCAAACTCTCTTGGTATGGATACTGGAGGCAAAAGTGCTCAAATGTCGGGCAGAAAGGGTCTGTATGTGAATGCAGATAAAATCTTGGATATGCTTGAACAAAAAACATACGATGAGACTAAAAAAAGAAACCCTGAATCTTCTGAGCAGGTACTACATGACATTGCAAAAAATGTTGCAGTAGCTACTTTGCGTTATGAGATGATCAAGCAAGACCTTGATAAAATAATCACATTTGATACTACAAAATCTCTTTCACTGGAAGGGGACACTGCATCCTACATTCAATATGCATTTGCTCGGGCAAGCAGAATTTTGGAAAAATCAAGTATGAGTCCTAACTTTGAAGCTAATTACGAATTATTATCTGATAAATACGAAACTAACCTTATAAAACAAATTGGAAAATTAGATCTAGCAGTTCAGGATGCAGTAAACAATCTGTCTCCAAAGATTATAGCAAAATTCTGCTACTCACTTGCAGTTTCATTTAATTCGTTTTATGAGCATGTTAGAGTTTTGGATGCCGAACCCAATTTGCTCAACGCTAGAATATGTCTCATTAGTGCATTTCAGACATGTCTGAGAAACTCTTTGGATCTAATTGGAATAAAGACTCCCTCCAGAATGTGAAAATTCGTTCAAAATCCTTGTCTGCTCGTGTTCTCTTGAATGGAGATAATGTGTACTAATTGTTAACAATGGATCAAAACCGAAGCTTAAATTTCATAACCATTTTGCCATGATTGAAGATATGATAAAAATGACTAAGGCGGGAATTGTCTGCAAAGTATCTGATAAGATTGTTAATCTGGATCCTAAATCCGCAACTCCAAATTCAGTTAATTTCGTTTCGCATGCACACTGGGATCATTTACCCAGCTATGATACTGGATTAGTTTTAACGTCCATGGAAACAAAAGAGATTGCTAGTCTTAGAGGTCGAAAGATTTCAAATTATGTGGAACATCATGATGATTTTAGACTATATGACTCTGGCCATATTTTAGGCGCAAGAGCTGCACTTTTTCATGATATCTTCTACACTGGAGATATTTGCACTAGGGATAGAGGATTTCTCAAGGGTGCCACAATACCAAAATGTCATACCCTGATAACTGAATGTACTTTTGGAAAACCCGAATTTGTTTTTCCAAAAATTGATGAAATTCTAAAAAAGGTAAATGAACTCATATCGGAATTATATCATAAAGGTAAACCTGTAATACTAATGGGTTATCAACTAGGAAAGGCACAAACAATATCTAATCTGTTTGGACACTGGGAGCCTCTATACTATCATGATTCAGTAAAAGAAATGAATCTACTTCATAATAGATTGGGAATTCCTCTCAAAGAGGCTATGGGACATAGTGAAGCCGAATCCAAAAATTTGCTTGATAAAAAACCTTGGATTATGGTATGTCCATTAATGTCAGAAAATAATCCCTTCATTAAACAAATGAAATCAAAATATGATGCAATAACAATAGGGTTTTCAGGCTGGGCAAAATCCAATATACCATTTGGCAGAAAATCTGATTACACATTTCCACTTTCTGATCACTGTGATTATCAGGAATTACTAGATCTGGTAAAAAAAACTGGTGCAGAAAAAATCTATACAATTCATGGATTTGTTGATGAGTTTGCATCTGATCTAGTAAAGCTAGGATATGACGCTCAACCTCTAGTTGAAAACACACTGGATGAATTTCTCTAAACTTTAAATGAGAATAACATTGGAAAATATCGTGGCAACTGAATCATTGCGCAAGGATCATGACCTAATTGAAAAAGTAGTCAAGGCAATGGAGGTAACATTACAATTAC